>NZ_JBEXJK010000393.1:0-7614 GCF_040609095.1 Kitasatospora sp. NPDC004799 | reverse complement strand
CAGTCCACGTGCGAGGACGGCACCTCCGCGTACAACGACCGCGGCAACACCCCCTGCCGCATCGCCAACACCATCTTCATCACACCCGCCACACCAGCGGCGGCCTGCGTATGACCGATGTTCGACTTCACCGACCCCAACCACAACGGCGCCTCACGGTCCCGGCCGTACGCCGACAGCAGCGCCTGCGCCTCGATCGGATCCCCCAACCGCGTCCCCGTCCCGTGCGCCTCCACCGCGTCGACCTCACCAGCCGACAACCCGGCGTCCTCCAACGCCCCACGCACCACCCGCACCTGCGCCCGACCACTCGGCGCCGTCAACCCGTTCGACGCACCGTCCTGGTTCACCGCCGAACCCCGCACCACCCCCAACACCCGACGCCCCGCCCGCCGAGCATCCGACAACCGCTCCAGCACCAGCACACCGCAACCCTCACCGAACCCCGTCCCCTCGGCCCCCTCACCGAACGACCGGCACCGACCATCAGCCGACAGCGCACCCTGCCGACCCATCTCCACCAAGGTCGCCGGAGTCGCCATCACCGTCACACCCCCGGCGAGGGCCATGGAGCACTCGCCCCGCCGCAACGACTGCACCGCCAGGTGCAGCGCCACCAGCGACGACGAACACGCCGTGTCCACCGACACGGCCGGCCCCTCCAACCCCAGCACGTACGCCACCCGACCCGACGCGACACTGGTCTCGTTGCCGGTCAGCATGTGCCCTTCGAAGCCCGCCGGGACCCGGGAGGGGGCGGGCCGGTAGCCGTTGGCCATCACGCCGGTGAAGACACCGGCGGAGCTGCCCTTCAGCGTCTCGGGACGGATCCCCGCCCGCTCCAACGCCTCCCACGACACCTCCAGCAGCAACCGCTGCTGCGGATCCATCGCCTCCGCCTCACGCGGCGAGACACCGAAGAACCCCGCGTCGAACAGATCCGCGTCGTGCAGGAAACCCCCGCCCCGGGTGTACGTCCGCCCGCTGTCGCCCGCGTCCGGACCGGCGTCGTGGAGGTACTCCAGGTCCCAACCGCGCCCCTCGGGGAGGCCGGAGATCGCGTCGCGCCCCTCCGCCACCAGCTGCCACAGGTCCTCCGGCGACCTCACCCCGCCCGGGTACCGGCACCCCATCCCCACGATCGCGATCGGGTCGTCGTCGTGGGAGCGGGGGCCGCGGACGGGTGCGGCGCCGGCGTCGGTGCTTTCGCCGGCGAGTTCGGTGCGCAGCCGCTCCGCCAGGAGCGCCGGCGTGGGGTGGTCGAAGATCAGGGTGGGCGAGAGGGGGACGCCGGTGGCGGCGGTCAGCCGTTCCAGCAGGTTGACGGCGTCCAGCGAGTTGAAGCCGAGGTCCTTGAAGCGGCGGGAGGTGTCGACCAGCCCGGGATCCGGGTGGCCCAGCACGGCCGCGGCGTGTTGCCGTACGAGGTCCCGCAGTTCGCCGTGCCCGTGGCGCGCCGGCTCGGGTGCGGGGGATCCGGTCTCCGCACCGGGCACGCGCCGGTCCGCGGTCACGGCCTCCCGCCGGTCCACCGCCGCGGAGTCCCGCCGGTCCACCGCCGCGGCCTCCCGCCGGTCCACCGCCGCGGCCTCCCGCCGGTCCACCGCCGCGGCCTCCCGCCGGTCCTCGCCGTCGAGCCAGTACGACTGCCGCTGGAACGGGTAGGTGGGCAGCCGGAGCCGGCGCCCGGTGCCCGGCCGGAGCGCGGGCTGCCAGTCGACCGGCACACCGTGCACATGGAGCCGGGCGACGGAGTCCAGCAGACGGCGCGGGCCGCCCTCGCCCCGCCGGAGCGTTCCGGTGACCACCGCCGCGGCGCCGACGGTCTGCTGGAGCGCGACGGTGAGCACGGGGTGCGGGCTGACCTCGACGAACGTCCGGTGCCCGGCCTCCAGCAGGTGCCGGGTGGCGGTCTCCATCCGTACCGGTCGGCGCAGGTTGCGGTACCAGTAGTCGGCGTCCAGCTCCGTGGTGTCGGTGATGGCACCGGTGACGGTGGAGCAGAACGGGATCCGCGAGCGGCGCGGGGTGATCCCGGCGAGTTCCGTCAGGACCGTGTCCCGCAGGACCTCCACGTCGCTGGAGTGCGAGGCGTAGTCGACCGGGATCGCGCGCACCCAGACGCCCTCGGCCTCGTACTCCGCCAGCAGCCGGTCGACGCTCTCGGGCGAACCGGAGACCACCGTGGACGCCGGACCGTTGACCGCGGCGATCTCCACCCCGTCCCAGCCCCGTTCGAGCCGGTCGCGGACCTGCTCCAGCGGCAGGGAGACGGTGGCCATGGCGCCGGTGCCCGCCAGCCGGGCGAGCGCGCGGCTGCGCAGGGCCACGATCTTCGCGGCGTCCTCGATGTCGAGGGCGCCCGCGACGCACGCGGCGGCGATCTCGCCCTGCGAGTGCCCCACCACCGCGTCGGGACGCACCCCGAAGGAGCCCCACACCTCGGTCAGGGCGAGCATCATGGCCCACAGCACGGGCTGGACGACGTCGACCCGTTCCAGCGACGGGGCGCCGGGCGTCCCGCGCAGGACGTCGAGGAGCGACCAGTCGACGTGCGGCCGCAGCGCCCGGTCGCACTCCTCGACCCGCTCCCGGAAGACGGGCGAGGATGCGAGCAACTCCTGTGCCATGCCGTCCCATTGGGAGCCCTGGCCCGGGTAGACGAAGGTGATCCCGCCTTCCGCGCCGACGCTGCCCCGGACCAGTGCCGGATCGACTTCGCCGGGTTCGGCGGCGGCGGTCAGCGCCCGGAGGAACTCCTCGCGGTCGGCCGCGACGAGGACCGCGCGGTGCTCCCAGGTCGCGCGCGTGGTCGCCAAGGAGCGGGCCACGTCGGCGGGAGCGGCGTCGCTCTCCTCGGTCAGGTACGACCGGAGGCGGTCGGCCTGGGCCCGCAGCGCCTCCGGCGCGGCAGCGGACAGGACCCACGGCACCACGCCGGAACCGCCGTCCGCCATCGCCCGGGCGTCCTCGGCGGGGGCGGGCGGCTGGGACAGCACAACGTGGCAGTTGGTCCCGCCGAGGCCGAACGAGCTGACGCCCGCGAGGCGGGTGCCGTCCGCCTCGGCCCACGGCAGGCCGTCCGTCACCATGCGCAGACGCAGCGCGTCCAGGTCGATCAGCGGGTTGGGGGTGCGGAAGTTGAGGCTCGGCGGCAGCGTCCCGTGCTGGAGCGACAGGGCCACCTTGACCAGGCCGACCACACCCGCCGCGGCCTCCAGGTGGCCGACGTTGGTCTTGACGGAGCCGATGTGCAGGGGGCTCCGGCCGGCCGTCCGGCCCGCGCCGAACACGGCGCCCAGCGCGGCGGCCTCGACCGGGTCGCCGACCCTGGTGCCCGACCCGTGCAGTTCGACGTACTGGACGTGCGCGGGGTCGACCCCTGCCCGCTCGCAGGCCCGCCGCATCACCTCCTCCTGGGCGGCGCGGGTCGGCACCGTCAGCCCTTCGCCGCCGCCGTCGTTGTTCAGGGCGCTGCCGAGCAGGACGCAGTGCACGGGGTCGCCGTCCGCGAGGGCCCGGCTCAGGGGCTTGAGCACCACCATCGCCCCGCCCTCGCCGCGTACGTAGCCGTTCGCCCGCTCGTCGAAGGTGAAGCACCGGCCGTCGGGCGAGAGCGCGCCGAGCCCGGCCATCGCGTGCGCCGTGTCGGGCAGCAGGTTGAGGTGCACCCCACCCGCCACGGCCAGCTCGGAATCGCCGCGCCGCAGGCTTTCGCAGGCCAGGTGGACGGCGGCCAGCGAGGACGCCTGGCCGGCGTCGACGGTGAGGCTGGGGCCGCGCAGCCCGAGGGCGTACGAGACGCGATTGGCCGTCATGCCGCGCTGGGTGCCGGCGACGGTGTGCGGGGTCCGGGCGGCCGGCCCCTGGCGGTCGAGCAGGAGGGTGTAGTCGCCGGACGCCACGCCGAGGAAGACGGCCGTGTCGTGGGACCGGAACGTCTCGGGGCGCATGCCCGCGTCCTCGAAGGCCTCCCAGCTCAGCTCCAGGGCCAGGCGCTGCTGCGGATCCATCGCGGCGGCCTCGCGAGGGCCGATCCCGAAGAATCCCGCGTCGAACCGGTCCACGTCCGCCAGGAACGCCCCCCACCGCAGGGCGGACGGCTCGTCGTTCCCGGGGCCCTCGAGACCGCCCCGGCGGTCGCCGGGAGTTTCGGTGACGGCGCTGCGGCCGTCCCGCAGGAGGTCCCACAGCTGCCGGGGCCCCGCGGCTCCCGGCAGCCGGCAGGAAATTCCGACCAACGCGATGGGCTCGTCCGGCACCGATCGATTTCCCGCGGAATTCACGGAGGCCTCGGAATGCCCATGGCGGAGATCAGACATGACGCCCCCTGTTATCGCTTGGAACCGAACGACGGCATGACGGAACGGCTTCCGAAAACCGAGGAAAGGAACGGGAGACCCGGAATGGCCCGTCAAAACAATGTGGAACACGGCACACGGCTCCCCGAACACTGACATACGCACCGCACCGACCGACAAGCCCGTTCGACGGTCGACCGTACGTTTTCGGCCCATCTGGCGGAAGACCACCGGTCGACGCCCGCCCCGGTCCCGGCCGGCCGAAGATCACCGGTCAACGCCCGCCCCACCTGGCGGTTCCCGGAACCTCACGGTCCGGCGCGGCCGGTCGCGGAGCCCGTCTCCAGCGACGACACCTGGGCGATCTCGGCAAGAAATCGATGGGACATGTTTGGGCACACATGGGACTCCCGCGCCCGGGACATCAGCCCGTTCGTCCGTAGTCTGCGGGCATGACGAGCCCAGCCGCCGCCCCCGTTCCCGTCACCCACCCCACCCCGGCCCACGCCTCGTCCGTGCGGGAGATCCTCGAGCTCACGGCGCGGCCCGAGGTGATCTCGTTCGCCGGCGGCATGCCCGCCCCGGAACTCTTCGACGTCGCCGGCCTGCGAGCCGCGTTCGACCACGTCCTGGCCACGGCCCCGCACCGCGCCCTCCAGTACTCGACCACCGAGGGCGACCCGGCACTGCGCGCGGCCGTCGCGGAGCGGCTGAGTTCCCGTGCCCTGCCCACCCTGACGGAGGACCTGCTGGTCACCTCGGGTTCTCAGCAGGCACTCACGCTGACCGCGACGGCGCTGCTGGCCCCCGGCGACACCGTCCTGGTGGAGAATCCCACCTATCTGGCGGCCCTGCAGTGCTTCGCCTTCACGGGGGCGCGCGTCGTCCCGGTCCGGTCCGACGAGGGCGGCATCGACCCGGTGGCACTGGCCGACCTGGTGGCCTCCGAGCGGCCCAAGCTCCTCTACCTCGTCCCCAACTTCCAGAACCCGACCGGCCGTACGCTCTCCGTCGAACGCCGCCGGGCCGTCGCGGAGGTCGCGGCCCACCACGGCCTGTGGATCGTCGAGGACGACCCCTACGGCGAGCTGAGGTTCGACGGCGCACCGCTGCCGTGGATCGCCTCGCTCGACGGCGCGGCCGACCGCACGGTGACGCTCGGCAGCCTCTCCAAGATCATGTCCCCGGGCATGCGCCTCGGCTGGCTGCGCGCCCCGGCCGCACTGCGCCGGGCCTGCGCGACGGTGAAGCAGACCACCGACCTGCACTCCTCCACCATCGACCAGGCGGCCGCCGCCCGGTACCTCACCCACGCCGACCTCGACGCCCACCTGACGCGGGTCCGCGCCGCCTACCGGGAACGCCGCGACGCCCTGCTCGACGGCCTGCCCGACGCACTCCCGCACGGAAGCACCTGGAACCGGCCGGACGGCGGGATGTTCGTCTGGGTGCGCCTGCCGGACGGGCACGACGCCACCGCCCTGCTGCCCCGGGCCGCGGCCCACGACGTCGCCTACGTGCCCGGCGCCCCCTTCTTCGCGGCCCGGGCCGACCCGGCGACCCTGCGCCTCTCCTTCACCGGAAACCCCGCCGGGACGATCAGGGAAGGACTGGCCCGCCTCGCCGAAATCTTCAGGTGACCGGTCCGGTCCCCTTCCGGCGGTGCGCCCCCGTTCTCCGGACCTCTCGTGCGCGACCCACCGTCACCTACAATGCGGCCATGACTGGCTTACTAGGCCTACGGGTTGCGCGAGGAGCTTCCTTGACCGGTGACACGCCTCGACGACTGGGCACCATGACGGCCGTAGCACTCGCGCTGCTGGCGTCGGATTTCATCACCAAACAGATAGCACTGACGAATTTCTCGAGGACCGATCCGACCGAGACCCTCGGTGGGCTTCTGAAATTCACGCTGGTCTTCAATTCGGGTGGGGCGTTCTCCATCGGCGAGGGGGTGACCTGGTTCTTCACCACGGTGAAGATCCTGGTCATCGTCCTCATGCTGGTGATGTCACCCCGCATCCGCACCCCCCTCTGGGCGGTCTCCTTCGGGCTGGTCATCGCCGGAGCGGCCGGAAATCTCATCGACCGCGTGTTCCGCGCCCCCTCCCCCCTGGAGGGACGCGTCGTCGACTGGATCCAACTGCCGCACTGGCCGGTCTTCAACCTCGCCGACTGCGGCGTGGTGTGCGGCAGCGCCCTGGTGATGTGGGCCTCGACCCGCGGCATCCGCCTGGACGGCACCCGCACCCCCGAGCCGGCCGAAACGGAACAGACCGCCAAGGACCGATAGAACGCACCCCGGAAACACCGAAAGTGCCTCCGCCCACCAGGAACAAGGACCCGGCCGGAGGCACTTTTCCATCCACGCGGGCAGAGCCCCCCGGCCCCCCACCCCGACACAGCAGCCTGAAAGTTGAACGGCAGGCTCAGGCGGGCATCCCCGGCTCGGCGAGACCGCTTTCGTAGGCGATGATGACCAGTTGGGCGCGGTCGCGTGCGTTCAGCTTGGCCAGGAGGTTGCTCACATGGGTCTTCACGGTGGGCAGGCTGATCACCAGCCGTTGGGCGATCTCGGCGTTCGACAGCCCGTTCGCGATCAGTACGAGCACCTCGTGCTCCCGCTTGGTGAGCCCGACGAGCCGCGGGGCCGGCCGGGCCGTCTTCCGGGTGCGGGAGACGGTCTCGATGAGGCGGCGCGTGACCGTGGGCGCCAGAACGGCTTCACCGGTGGCGATGACCCGGATACCGGCGACCAGGTCCGCGGGCGAGGCGTCCTTCAGCATGAATCCGCTCGCGCCCGCCTGGAGGGCCGGGTAGACGTACTCGTCCATGTCGAACATCGTCAGGGCCAGCACCCGTACGCCGGCCATGGTCGCGTCGGAGCAGATCTCCCGGGTGGCCGCGATGCCGTCCATGAGGGGCATGCGCAGGTCCATCAGGACGACGTCGGGCCTGAGCTCCCTGGCGAGTTCCACCGCCCGGGCGCCGTCACCGGCCTCGCCGACGGTCTCCATCCCCGGGGTCGAGTCGACGAGGACGCGGAAGCTCCCGCGCAACAGCGCCTGATCGTCCACGATCAGCACCCGGACCGCCTCGGCCATTCCGCATTCCCCGCAAACCGCTCATCGAGCCCCTCGAAGTCCGCGATTCTAGCAGCAGCGACTGTTCCCATTCCTCAACTACCCATGGCCGAGGCCCCGGTTGAGGGCGGGCCGGCCGGGGGGGGGGGGGGGGCGCCGCGGTGGCGCCCGGCCCCCCCCCCCCCCGCGGCGGGGACGGCCCCCCCCCCGCGGCGGGGACGGCACCCCCC
>NZ_JBEXJK010000392.1:0-7623 GCF_040609095.1 Kitasatospora sp. NPDC004799 | reverse complement strand
AAGTTCCAGCTGTGGCACGATTCCAACGGGACCGAAGGGCTCCAGCCGACCGGCGACAAGCCCGACACCAAGGTCGGCGACCCCGGCACCACCGGCCGCAGTGGTACCCGGCCCCCGCCCGCGACCTGCGCGAACTGCGCCGCGCCGAGGACGCCGTGACCGGGCTCTGCGGGGCCCGTCCGCTCTGGTACCGCCCGCCGTACGGCGTCCTGACCGCCGGGCCGGCCCTGGCCGCCCGCCGACTCGGCCTGCGCACCGTGCTGTGGACGGCCTGGGGCCGCGACTGGACGGCGCAGGCCACCGGCGAGTCCGTCTACGCGACCGCCCGCCCCGGCCTCACCGCCGGCGCCACCCTCCTGCTGCACGACTCCGACTGCACCTCCGCCCCCGACTCCTGGCGCGCCACCCTCGCCGCCCTCCCCCTGATCGCCGCCCACTGCCGCACCCACGACCTCACCCTCGGCCCCCTCCGCGACCACGGCGTCCCCGGCCTCCGTGGTCGGAGGATCTAGCCCCGACGCCGTGTGGACAGGGCTTGTGGATGCCTGTCACGGGTCTGGTGCGGTCAGGATGTCGATGCTGATGGTGGCCTTGTAGCCGGTCCGGTCGACGGTGCCTTTGGCGTTGTACTCGGAGATCGCGCGTTTGCCGACGCGGGGTCGGGTGCGGATGCGCCGGTCGGGCATGAGGTCGGCCAGGAGGCGGCGGCCGATGGCGCCGACGAGGTTGCCGGGCCGGTCGCGTTGCCGCTGGTCGGCCGCCGGAGCACTGCCGGTCGCCGAAGTGCTGGGCAAGAGTGCCGGCTGACGGTCAGTGGGGTCCCCACGGTGTCGCGCGGACGTGCTTGGGCGGGTGGGGCTGTGCCGATCGGCACAGCCCCACCCGCTCGTGGGCGATCCACCTGCCGATCGGCACATGGTGCGGATGGCCCGGCGACGGCGAGGCTGATGGGGCACCGGACGGCGGGCATCAGGGCCGCCGTCGACGAAGGGAGTCTCCCAATGGTCCGCGTCATCAAGCCCTGCGCCGCCACCCTCGCCGCCGTGGGCCTCGCGTTCGCGATGCTCGCCACGGTCACCCCAGCCTCCGCCGCCGGTCCCGCGGCGCCCACCAAGGGCCATCCCGTCCGGCTGGCGAGCGTCACCGGGTCCGGGCGGATCTTCTACGCTTTCCGGCCCGACGACGAGATCCGGTTCACCGTCGACGCCCAGGTGGCCCCCTACACCCGGGGGTTCCCGGGCACCATCGTCCCGGACGGCCTGCCGACCGACGCCCGCGGTACCGTCCGCTTCACGCACCACAAGGCCGGGACCAATGAGGTGGGCACCGCCGACGCCGCCGTGGACTGCCTGGTGACCGGGGACCACGTCGCCACCCTGACCGCCGTCATCACCACGTCGGACGTCATGCCGGTCGGCCAGCGGATCGGGCTGAGCATCTCCCAGGGGCACGGCCACGACAAGGGGCGCCTCGGGTTCTCCTGGGGCGTCGTCAACCTCGATGTGGACGCCAACGGGAAGCCCGTGCAGCCGGTGGTGGGCACCTGCATGGCGCCGGCGCCCTTCGCGCCGGTCGTCGACGGCGGCTACACCGTTCACCCGGGCGACCTGGAGGTGCGGTGAGCCGGGCTTCCTGGCGGACCAGCCCCGCGGACGGCGAAGGGCCCCGGCCCCGCGAACCGGAGTCGGCGGGGCCGGGGCGCTGGCGGATCTAGCCCAGCCCGACGCGGTGCAGGGCCGCTCCGAACCCCTCCCGCCAGGCCGCCGGTGTGGCGCCGGCGGACGGCGCGGGCTCGGGGCGGCCGAGGGCGGCCAGGGCGTTGCGGACCACCTCGGTCGGGCGGGCGGTGGCGACGTCGGCGTGGCCGAGCTCCAGCTCGTGCTGGAGGTTGTCCCGCCCGTGGCCCTGCACCACGTCGAGGAGCAGCAGCCGCCGGCCCAGCGCCCGGGCCTCGCTGCAGGTGTCGCCCGAGCTGGTGACCACCAGGTCGGCGGCGGCCATCAGGGCGGGGACGCGGTCGGTGTAGCCGAAGGGGTGCAGCCGGGGCTCCCGGCGCGCCGCGGCCCGCAGTCGGCGCTCCAGTTCCCGGTTGCGCCCGGCCACCGCGAGCACGTGCGGCCCGGCGGCGGCCAGCGCGGCGGCGGTGCGGGCGAGCGGGCCGAGCCCCCAGGAGCCCGACATCAGCAGCACGCAGGCGGCGCCGGCCGGCACGCCCAGCTCCGCGCGCGCCGCGGCCCGCTCCGGCGGCCGGTAGAACGGCTGCCGCAGCGGCGCCGGCAGGACGGCGATGTCCGCGTCCGGCCGGTAGCGCCGCACCGCGCAGGCGGCGACCTCCGAGGTGACCAGGAACAGGTCCGTCCCCTCCTGCACCCAGAGCCGGTGCGGCGTCACGTCGGTGCAGAACACGAAGTGCCGGAACTCCCGCTCCGGGGCCTGCCGCAGCAGCCGGTTGACCGCCGAGGTCGCGGTGGCGAAGACCGAGACCACCAGCTGCGGCCGCTGCTCCTCGACCAGCTGCCGCAGCGCCGGGACCAGCCGGCGGCGCGCCGCCGCGTCGGCGAGCAGGGCGAGCCGGGCGCCCGGCCGCAGCGCCGAGAAGTGGAAGGCGTCGTACACCCCCGGCAGGTCGAGCAGTCGGCGGAACACCGCCTCGCCGGCCGCGCCCGAGCGCTGCCCGAGCAGGGCCATGGCGTCGACGGTGCGGGTGGTCCAGCCGCGCTCCCGCAGGGTGTCCGCACAGGCGTGCGCCATCACGTCGTGGCCCTGCCCGAGCGAGCCGGAGACCAGCAGGGCGTGCGGCATCGGGCGGCCCCGTCAGGCGCCGGCGGCCGAGCCGACGGTGGCCCGGTACCAGTCCGCGTACCGCCGCACGCCGTCGGCGAAGCTGGTGCTCGGCGACCAGCCCAGCAGCCGCTTGGCCTGCGCCGAGGAGATCCGCCGCCCCGTGTAGTCGGCCTTCCGCCCGTCGATGTGCTCGATCGCGACGGGCCCGAGCAGGCCGTTCACGGCGTCGGCGATGTCCCGCACCGAGACCGCCGCCGAGCCCTCCAGGGCGAAGGTCTGGTCCTCGGCGGCGGGGGAGAGGGCCCGGACGTGGGCGTCGGCGAGGTCCTCGACGTAGACGAAGTTGCGGCTCTGCCGGCCGTCCCCGGCGATGGTGATCGGCCGGCCGGCCAGCGCGGCCTGGACGAACCGGGCGACGACCAGCTCGTTCCGCATCCGGGGGCCGTACGGGATGCCGTAGCGCAGGATGGTGAAGTGCTGACCGTAGAGCTCGCGGTAGCTGTGCACCAGCATCTCGGCGGCCAGCTTGGTGGCCACGTACAGATGGCCGCTGTGCTCCAGCTCGATCGGCACGTGCTCGTCCAACTCCTGCTCGCCGCCGTCGATTTGCTCGTCGGCGAGGGCGGCGCCGTAGACCCAGACGGTGCTCGCCAGCACGGTCCGGCTCAGGCCGCTGCGCCGGGCGGCCTCCAGGACGGCCTCGGTGCCGTCGATGTTGGTGCGCACCGCGCGGACCGGGTCGGCGGAGACCTGCTCGACGTCGGCCATCGCGGCCAGGTGGTAGACCACCTCGCTGCCGGCCAGGGCCGCGGTGAGGGCCTTGAGGTCGAGGACGTCGAGCCACGCGTGCTCGGCGTCCGGGTTGAGGTACTTGTCGGTGGTGTCCACCGCGAGGACGTCGTGGCCGGCCGCGATCAGGTGGTCCACCACGTGTGAGCCGATGAAACCGCAGCCCCCGGTGACGGCTATCCGCACGATCTTGCTCCCTTCGCTCCGGCTACCCGGCCAGGCGCCGGTACACCGCGGAGACGGCGTCCACCACCTGCTCCGTCTCGTCCTCGGTCATGTCGGAGTGCACCGGCAGGCAGACCTGCCGGGCGCAGACGTCCTCGGCCACCGGCAGCGGCCCGCGCCGGTAGGGGGCGAGCACCGGCTGGAGGTGCAGCGGCAGGTCGTAGACCTCGCCGGACAGCCGCACCCCGTGCTCCTCGGCCACCGTCCGCTTGAACTCCGCGCGGTCCACCCCGGGCGGCAGCAGCGCCACGTACTTGTAGTAGTTGCCGCGGCAGCCGGGCGGTTCGCGCACCGGGTCGAGGCCGTCCAGCCCGGCCAGCGCGGCGTCGTAGCGGCAGGCGACGGCCCGGCGGGTCTCGATGAACTCCTTCAGCCGGCGCAGGTGCACCGCGCCGATCGCGGCGTGCGGCTCGCTCATCCGCCAGGCGTGGCCGAGCTTCACGTGGTGGTTGGTGGTGAAGGAGCCCTTGCCCTGGTCGCGGTAGATCCGGGCCTCGTCGCGCAGCTCCGGCGACTCGGTGAGGATCATCCCGCCCTCGCCGCTGGTGGTGACCTTGGTCGGGTAGAAGGAGAAGGCCCCGGCCAGGCCGAAGGTCCCGGCGGCGCGGCCGTCGAAGCTGCTGCCGTGGGCGTGCGCGGCGTCCTCGACCAGCGGGATGCCGCGCCGGTCGCACAGCGCGCGCAGGGCGTCGACCTGCGGGCCGACCAGCCCGCCGATGTGCACCAGGACGACGGCGGCGGTGTCCGGGGTGAGCGCCGCCTCCAGGGTGTCGGGGGAGAGCGCGAGGGTGGCCGGGTCGACGTCGGCGAGGACCGGACGCCCGCCCGCGTGCAGCACCGCGCCGGCGGTCGCGTAGAAGGTGACGGCCGGGACGACCACGTCGCGGCCCCGGACGTCGACGCTGCGCAGGATCACCTCCAGCGCCGCCGTGCCGCTGCTCACCGCGACGGCGTGCGAGGCGCCGTGCTCGGCGGCGAAGGCCTGCTCGAAGCGCTCGGTCCACGGGCCGAGGGTCAGCGCGCCGGTGGTGAGCATCTCGGTCACCGCCTCGGCGACCGCCGCGCGGTCGTCCTCGTCGAACACGATGCGGGCGGCTGGAACGCCCATGGGGCACCTCCGGCGGCGGGCTGCGCGAAACAGCACCGATCGGGTGGGATCCTCCCGAACCGCACGTCGGCGGACGGGTCAGGTCACATCACGCTACTTCGCCCACCGGCCCGCGGCCCGCCGTCGCCGCCCGCACGGGTGACCGGATCTGCTCCCGCCGCAGGTCCGGGCGCTGCTTCCGGCGCAGGGCGTGCGCTCCTCCGTACGGGGGAGGGCCCTACTGCGTCCGCAGTACGCAAACGGCCTGCACAGAGATGACGACGGAGCAGGGGTCGGCGATCAAGGATTGGCCATGCTGCGGCGGACCGCGTCCATCCGGACCTCCGGCCCGCCGCGGCGCGTCCCGTTCCGAGAACCGCATCCGAAGGAGTCCGCTCTCCCGTGGCCACGTTCCTCTACCGTCTGGGCCGATGGGCCTTCGTCCGGCGCCGGCTGGTGACCTTCCTCTGGGTCGCCGTGCTGGCCGCCGTCGGGGTCCTGGCGGCCAAGGCGCCCGCCGCACCCGACGACGGCTTCGCGATGCCCGGCACGGAAGCGCAGAAGGCCTTCGACCTGATGAACGAGCGCTTCCCCGGCGGCCACGCCGACGGGGCCTCGGCGCGCCTGGTGTTCGTCGCCCCCTCCGGCCAGAAGATCACCGCCGCGCCCCACCAGCAGGCGGTCGAGCGGACGGTCGACGAGGTCGCCCACTCCGAGCAGGTCACCGGCGCGGTGAACCCGTTCACCATGCAGGGCGCCGTCTCCGCGGACGGCACCACCGCGTACGCGACCGTGAACTACTCCGCCAAGGCCGGTGACGTCTCCAAGGGCGCCACCGAGGCCCTGGAGCGAGCCGCCCAGCACGGCCGGGACGCCGGGCTCAAGGTCGAGATCGGCGGCAACGCGCTGATGGCCAAGGGCGAGGCGGGCGGCAGCAGCGAGGCGATCGGCATGGCGCTGTCCGCCGTCGTGCTGGTGATCACCTTCGGCTCGCTGGTCGCGGCCGGGCTGCCGCTGCTCACCGCGGTCGTCGGCGTCGGCCTCGGCATGGCGCTGATCACCGCGCTCGGCAGCACGCTGGGGCTCTCCGCCACCACCGGGACGCTCGCCATGATGCTCGGCCTCGCGGTCGGCATCGACTACGCGGTGTTCATCGTCTCCCGCTACCGCGCCGAGCTCACCGAGGGCCGGACGCCGCAGGAGGCGGCCGCCCGGGCCGTCGGCACCGCCGGGTCCGCGGTGGTCTTCGCCGGCCTCACCGTGGTGATCGCGCTCGCCGGCCTCTCCGTGGTCGGCATCCCGATCCTGGCCAAGATGGGCATGGCGGCCGCCGGGACGGTCGTGATCGCGGTGCTGGTCGCCCTCACCCTGGTCCCCGCCCTGCTCGGCTTCCTCGGCCGCAAGGTGCTGCCGCGCAAGGCCCGCAAGGCCCGGGGCGCCGCCGTCCCGGCCACGAAGGAGAACGGCGGCGCCCGCTGGGCCCGCTTCATCCTGCGCCGCCCGCTCGCGGTGCTGCTCGGCGGGGTGATCGGCCTCGGCGTGCTCGCCGCCCCCGCGCTGGACCTGCGGCTCGGCCTGCCGGGCGACGAGGCCAAGCCCACCTCGACCACCCAGCGCCGCGCCTACGACCTGCTCTCCGAGGGCTTCGGCCCCGGCTTCAACGGCCCGCTGACGATCCTGGTGGACACCAAGGGCGTCGCCGACCCGAAGGCCGCCGCGGGCGAGGTCGCCAAGAAGGTCTCCGGCGTGCCCGGGGTCATCGCGGTCACGCCGCCGATGTTCAACCAGGCGGGCGACACCGCCCTGCTCAACGCCGTCCCGGCGACCGGCCCGAGCGAGGCCGAGACCAAGGACATCGTGCACGCCATCCGTGCCGACGCGGCCGGCCTGAAGTCGGCCACCGGGGCGACGGTCCTGGTCAGCGGCACCACGGCGATGAACATCGACGTCTCGCAGAAGATGTCCGACGCGCTGCTGCCCTACCTCGCCGTGGTCGTCGGCCTCGCCGTCGTCCTGCTGATGGTGGTCTTCCGCTCCGTCCTCGTCCCGCTGAAGGCGGCCCTGGGCTTCCTGTTCTCGGTGGTCGCCGCGCTGGGTGCGGTGGTCGCGGTCTTCCAGTGGGGCTGGCTGGCCGACCTGATCGGCGTGGAGCAGACCGGCCCGGTGATGAGCATGATGCCGATCTTCATGATCGGCGTGGTCTTCGGCCTCGCCATGGACTACGAGGTGTTCCTGGTCACCCGGATCCGGGAGGGGTACGTCCACGGCGAGCAGCCCGGCGAGGCGATCGTCACCGGCTTCCGGCACAACGCCCGGGTGGTCACCGCCGCCGCGTTCATCATGATCGCCGTCTTCGCGGGCTTCATCGGGATGAGCGAGCCGATGATCAAGATGATGGGCCTGGGCCTCGCCGCGGCCGTCGCCTTCGACGCCTTCATCGTCCGGATGACGATCGTCCCGGCCGTCCTCGCCCTGCTCGGCCGCCGCGCCTGGTGGTTGCCGCGCTGGCTCGACCGGCTGATACCGGACGTGGACGTCGAGGGCAGCAAGCTGGCGGCCACCGTCCCCGAGCCGCCCGCGGCCCGGGAGACGGTCACCGTCTAGCCACCACCGCCCGACCCGCCACCGCCAGCCCGCCACCGCCCGGCCCGCCGCCCCGGCGCAGTTCCACCCGGGCCGGGCCCTAAGGCATCTAAGGCCCTCTAAGTAAGGCCTAAGGCCCCGTCTCACCTATGTAT
>NZ_JBEXJK010000391.1:0-7635 GCF_040609095.1 Kitasatospora sp. NPDC004799 | reverse complement strand
TCAGCCGGACGGGCGTAGGCCACCTGGCCCACGCCCGACAGCAAGATCAACACCTAGTCCAACCGGGTGTCGTACACCTAGATCGTGATAGTCCCGTCGGCCCGGCCGACTTTTCGCGTGGGTGCTTTGCCCGGCATCGAGGCGGGCAGCGGCGGCGTCCCCCTGTGTTGCGCGGCCAGGGCAACGGGCGGGAGGTTTGGATCTGTGCTTTGGGTTCCCTGAGGTCTTGGCACCCGATCGGACGCCCGGGTCGCGGCCCCGCTGGCCCGAGCCGGCGCCCGTCCCATGTCCTGTCGCTGGGTCACCCTTGGCAGCGCAGGAAGTCGGCTTGGCCGACTTTTCGTGTGGGTGCTTTGCCCGGCGCGGAGGCTGGCAGCGGTGGCGTCCCCCTGCGTTGCGCGGCCAGGGCAACGGGCGGGAGGCCTGGACCTGTGCTTCGGGTTCCCCGAGGTCTTGGCACCCGATCGGACGCCCGGGTCGCGGCCCCGCTGGCCCGAGCTGACGCTCCCGGCCAGCTCTTTCTGCCTGGCGGGGAGGCTGGCAAGGGTGGTGGACTCGCGCGTCGAGTCCCCCGAGGTTGTGATACTCGATCGGACGCTCCGATCGCGGTCTCGTCGGTCCGAGCTGACGCCTTTCCCGCACCCTGTCGCCGGGCCGGCCCTGGCGACGTAGGAAGTCGGCCTGGCCGACTTTTCGTGTGGGTGCCTTCTGCCTGGCGCGGAGACTGGCAAGGGTGGCATCCCCTACGTAGCGCGGTCAGGGCGACGGGTGGAGGCTGTGGACTTGCGCTTCGAGTTTCCCGAGGCCTTGGCACCCGACTGCACGCCCCGATCGCGATACCACCAGCCCGAACCGGCGTCCCGGCATCCGTCTACCGAGTCGGCCCTGGCGACGCAGGAGTCGGCCTGGCCGACTGTTTCTGCCCGGTACGGAGGTTGGTAACGGCCCTACGTAGCGCGGTCAGGGCGACAGATGGAGGTCGTGGGCCTGCGCTTCGAGTTTCCCGAGGTTGTGATGTTCGACCGGATGCCTCGGTCGCGGTCTCGTCAGTCTGAGCTGGGCTTTCCCCGCATCCTGTCGCCGGGCCGGGCCGGCCCTGGCGACGTAGGAAGTCGGCTTGGCCGACTTTTCGTGTGGGTGCTTTCTGCCTGGCACGGGGGTTGGCAGCGGCGGTATCGCCTGCGCCCGAGGTCTTGGCGCCCGATCGGATGCCCCGGTTGCGGTCTCGTCGGCCCGAGTCGACGTCTCCCGTGTCTTGCCCTGGTTGCGCAGGAAGTCGGATCGGCCGACTTCTTGTGTGGTGTGGGTGCCTTGTTTCGGGGCGGGGCTGGCGTTGGTGGGGGTGTTGATGCGTGAGAAGTCGGCTGGGTCGACTTCTCACGCGGGGGGTGCCCCTATCTCTTTGGTCAAGCGGTTGGGGGCCCCCGGTGGTGGTGGAGCGTGCGTCAGCCAGCTGCCGGTGTGTCGGTGCCTGCGTATTCGTAGATCCAGCCTGCGGGGGTGTCGGGGGCTTGAACTGCCAGGTAAATATGTTTGGCGGCGGGGTTCCAGGGGCCTGGTGTTCGACCGAGGCGACATCGGAAACCTGCGGGCGGCAGTCCCGACTGGTCGAGCTCGACGATTTTGGTCCGTCCGTGGAAGGGGCCACTGATGACCTTGATGCCGACGCTGTTGTTGACGGTTTCACCCGCGAGCCAGCGACGGATGAGTGCCAAGTGCTCGGAGTTCTCGTCCCCCATGGCCATAGCTGACCATGGGTCTGGGCGGAGGACAAGCAGGTCTCACGTCGCTTGGATGGGTTGGGGTTCGTAGAAGGTTCCGTCGCGGAGCATGGCGAAAAGGACGTGGGCCCGGCGTCTGGCGAGACAGAGCAGAGCCTGGGTGTGGTGCTTGCCCTGGGCGATCTTCTTGTCGTAGTAGGCCCGGGACGCGGGGTCGCTCAGTGCGGCGAACGCGGAGAGGAAGAAGGCCCGTTTGAGCTGCTTGTTTCCTCTCCTGGAGGGCTGTTCGCCGCGGATTGAGGAGCCCGAGCTCCGGGTTGCCGGGGCGAGGCCGGCGTAGGCGGCGAGGTGGCCGGCGGTCGGGAAGGTGCTGCCGTCGCCGACCTCGATCAGGATCCGGGCTCCGGTCCTGACGCCGACTCCCGGCATCGAGGTCAGGGCCTTCGAAAGAGGGTGTTCCTCCAGGAGTTCCTCGATTCGCCCGGCCAGCAGCTGCGCTGGTCGAGGACGGCAGCCAGAGATTCGGCCAGGCTCGGGACGATCAGCGCGGCTGCCTCGGTCCCCGGAACGACGACGGTCTGCTCGTCCAGCGCGGCGAAGATGTCCTCGACCAGTCGCTCGGCCATCCTCGGCGCCTTCGGCCGCAGCAGTGTGACCAGCCGTCGACGGCCCGCCTTGCGTATCTGTGCCGGTGAGCCGAACCGCTCCAGCAGGGCCAGGACGGCCGGGTGCTGCAACCGGGGCCCCAGAACCCGTTCCAGAGACGGGTGGATCTGGGTCAGCAGACCGTGGAGCCGGTTCGCGACGCTGGTCGCCTCGCCGGCCAGGTCGTCGTCGAAGCCGACGATCATCTCCAGCTCGGCGATCGTTTCGTCCTCGCCGTCGATGGCCCGCAGCGTGTGCGGCATCGCCCGGGCCGCATCCGCGATGATGAACGCGTCTTTCGCATCGGTCTTCGTCTCGCCCGGGTAGAGGTCGGCGATCCGTCGCATCGTCAGCCCCGGCAGGTAGGCGACCGGGCAGCCCATGTCCCGCGCGACCGCCGGCGGGAGGGCCCCGATCGAGGCTGGCTGGTCGACCACGACCAGCACCGTCCCGTGCTTGGCCTGCAGCTTGGCGAACAGCTCGCGGAGCTTGGGCTCGGTGTTGGGCAGTCGCCTGTCGAACGCTTTCTTCCCGGCCGGGGTGACGGCGGTGGCGTGGTGTTCACCCTTGCCGACGTCCAGGCCGAGGAAGACGTCGATGCCGTCGGTGTCGATCACGTGCAGGCCCCTCCATCGCCTTTTCTTCCGGCCTTGCCTTGGCACCGAGCTGCCACATCCACGTTACGGAGAGCTCTTCCGGCGCGGGTGAAGCCGGTGCTCAAGCCCCTCATCAGCGGTCCGTCGATGCCTTCGGGCCCGGTGGTACCACCCCCCGGATCATGAACAACAAGGGGGGAAGTCATGCCGGACCCGAAGGCCGGTAGCCCCATTGCGGAGCCACGAAGACGGTAACGGGGGTGCGGGACGTGGGGCGGGGTGGGGACGTTGGGTGCGTCGAGCTCGTGCGGGCGGCGGCCGGGGGAGGGGTCAGGTCTGGCGGGCGGGGGTGAGGAAGGCGGTGAGGCGGGGGTTGAGGTGTGGGGCGGCGGCCATGGGGAGGTTGTGGTGGGAGGTGCCGGGGAGGATGGCGATGTCGGCGTCGGGGAGGGTGCGGCGGGCGGTTCGGGCGATGTGGTCGGGGTCGTGGGTGCGGCCGTGGGCGGCGAGGAGGGTGAGGACGGGGGAGGTGAGGGTGCGGAGGCGTTCGGGGGAGGGGCGGGGGCCGGTGACGACGCGGGAGGCGGGGAAGTCGGCGTAGCCGAGGGCGTAGAGCTCGCGCCAGTCGGGGTCGAGGCGGGGGGTGTCGCCGGTCTCCCAGTCGAGGTAGGCGCGGGCGCGGGCCGGGGTGCGGCCGGGGAGGAAGAGGGGGAGGGAGCGGAGCAGATAGCCGGGGCGGAAGCCGGCGAAGCACTGGGTGGGGTCGAGCAGGGCGAGCCGGTCGACCCGGACGGGGGCGTGCAGGGCGTACTCCAGGGCGATCCAGCCGCCGTACGAGTGGCCGCAGAAGTCGGCCCGCCGGACGCCGAGTCCGTCGAGGACGGCGTCGAGCCAGCCGAGCAGTCCGGGGACGCCGTCGAGGGCGGCGCCGTCGTGGACGCTGCGGCCGGGGTCGCCGATGAGGTCGATGGCGAGGACGCGGTGTCCGGCCTCGGCCAGGGCGCCGGCGTTGGCGAACCACATGGTGGAGGTGGCGCCGCCGCCGTGCAGCAGGACGAGCGGGCGGCCGTCGGCGGGGCCGCAGGCGTTGATCCGGGTGGTGCCGTGGACGGTGCGGACGGTGAGCGGCTCGACCGGGACGGGCCAGCGGGCGAGCAGGGCGTCGTAGGCGGCGAGGAAGAGGGCGGTGCGGGCGGACATCGGGCCTCCGCGGGTGTGGTGTGATGGCGGCCGATTCGGTTGAATCACTCGCCGAGAAAGTATCTCGCTGAGCGAGAGAATAATGGCACAGGCCCTACCCGAGGAAGGACGACAGGGTGTCCGAGGTTGTGGAGCCGATGCGGCTGGTCCACCTGCTGCGCGGCCTGACGGTCGAACTCGACCTGTTCGGAGCCGAGTTCGCGACCCGCAACGGTCTGCATCCGACCGATCTGCGGGCGCTGATCCACCTGCTGGACGCGGCCAGGGCCGGGGAGGTGGTCACGCCGGGCCGGCTCGGCGAGGCGCTGCGGCTGAACTCGGCGGGCACCACCGGGCTGGTGGACCGGCTGGAGCGGCTCGGGCTGATCCGGCGCGAGCGCGACCCGCAGGACCGGCGCCGGGTGCGGCTGCTGGTGGAGGAGCGCGCGATGGAGCTGGGGGAGGGCTTCTTCGGCGGGCTGATCGGTGATCTGGTCGCGGCCATGGGGCAGTTCGAGCCGGGGGAGCTGGACACGGCCCGGCGCTTCCTGACGGCCATGACCGGGGTGGTGGCGGCCGCCAGGGAGACGTGAACGGCCGGACTACGCGGGTCCGAGGGTCCAGCTGATCACCGACAGCGTCGCCATCGACGCCAGCGTCGACCAGAGCACCGCGTCCCGGGCGAGGGCGGTGCCCCGCTGGTACTCGCGGGCGTAGGTGTACACGTTCTGCGCGGTGGGCAGCGCGGAGAACAGCACCACGGTGAGGAGTTGGTGCGCGGGCAGGTGGAGGACGGGGCCGGCCACTGCGAGTGCGACCAGCGGCTGGACCAGGGTCTTGAGCGCGACGGTCAGCCCGACCTCGGCGCGGCGCGGCCGCCCGTCCGCCGGCGGCCGGTTGTGCAGGGAGATGCCGAGGGCGATCAGGGCGGTCGGCACGCCCGCGCCGCCGAGCAGTTCGCAGGAACGATTCAGCTCGGCGGGCAGGTGCGCGCCGGTGGCCGAGACGACGGCGCCGAGCGCGGTGGCCAGCAGGATCGGATTGCGGACGGGCAGTGTGAGCAGCGCCCGGCGGCCGGCCGCGCCGCCGTCCAGGACGGCCAGGACGGCGGGGGTGACCACCAGGATCTGGAACAGCACCACGGGCGCGACGAAGGAGGCGTCGCCGAGGACCTGCACGGTCACCGGGATGCCGAGGTTGGCCGAGTTGACGTAGCCGGAGGCCATCGCCCCGACGGCCAGCTCGCCCGGCGAGCGGCGGAACAGCAGCCGCCCGGCGAGCAGCCCGAGGCCGATCGCGACCACGGTGCCGGCCGTGAAGGCGAGCATCGACGCGTTGGCGAAGCGGTCCAGCGGGGTGCGGGCGATCATCAGGAACAGCGCGGCCGGCATCGCCACGTGGAAGACGAACCGGTTGAGCACCGTCTCGGCCTGCGGCCCGAGCAGCCCGGTGCGGCCGACGACGTAGCCGACACCCGTGAGGGCCCAGATCGGTGCGAAGGCGGACAGCAGGGGGTGCAGGGCTGGCATGGTTCCTCGGATCGCTCGGACGGGTCTGCCGGTGCGACGGGGGTCTCCCGTCGGGGGCGTCGACTCCCGAGCGCGGTGACCCCCCCCGAAGCCCATGAACCCCCGGGGCAGTAAACCAGTGGCCGTCGACCGCCCCGCCGACGGCCACCGGTTCCAGCGGTCCGCTGCCCGGCCTACGATGAGCCGATGGAGGAGCTGATGGAAGACCAGTACCTGAGCCTGTCCGAGGTGGAGACGATCGCGCGCCGGGCCCACCAGGGGCAGGTGGACAAGAACGGCCACCCGTACGGCGAGCACATCGCGGCGGTCGCCCGGGGGACGGCGGCGCGCGGCGGCAGTGCGGCGCAGATCGCGGCGGGCTGGCTGCACGACACCGTCGAGGACGACCGGCTGAGCCGGGAGTGGCTGGCCGAGGCCGCGCTGCCGGAGGAGACCAAGGCGATCGTGGAGGCGCTCACCCGGCGCCCGGACGAGCCGGTCGAGGAGTACGCCGCGCGCATCCTGGCCACGCCGGGCGCGCTGCTGGTCAAGCGCGCGGACCTGGCGCACAACTCCGACCCGACGCGCCTCGCCGCTCTGGACCGGGCGACCTCCGAGCGGCTGGCCACCAAGTACGCGCGGATGCGCGAGCTGCTCGGGCTCACCGGCGAGCTGTAGCCCGGACCTGCGGCCCAGGGGAGCCGGGGCAGCCGGAGAACCGGTCGCCGGAGAACCGGCCACCGGAGAGCCTGCCGCCGGAGAGCCGGCCACCGGAGAGCCGGGGCAGCCGGAGAACCGGTCGCCGGAGAACCACGAGAGGGCCCGGACCACGCGGATCGCGCGGGTCCGGGCCCTCTCGGGCACCCCGGTGGTCCCTGTCCGGCCCCCGGGGTGAGGGGAGTGGTCAGGTGACGGGCGGAGGTCGGTGAGCCGAGGGGTCCGGCTTAGTACCAGTGGTTGGCCTGCCAGAAGTTCCAGGCGGCGTTCGGGCTGCCGTAGCGGGTGTTCATGTAGTCCAGCGCCCACTTGATCTGGGTGGACGGGTTGGTCTTCCAGTCCGCACCCGCCGAGGCCATCTTGGAGCCCGGCAGCGCCTGGGCCAGGCCGTACGCGCCCGAGCTCGGGTTGGTCGCGGTCACGTTCCAGCTCGACTCGTGCGCGATGATCTGGCTGAACGACGCCAGCTGGTTGGCCGGGACGATCTGGGCGGCGATGGCCTGCGGGGAGGCGGTGGCGGCGTTCGCGGTGGCGGGCAGGACACCCGCGCCCAGGGCGGTCAGACCGGCGGCGCCGGCGAGAATCGCGGCGGAAGTGCGCATACGGAGCTTGAAAGCGGGCATGAAGAACAAGACCTCAATCAGGTTGGGCCGGGTCACACCCCGCCCTGGACCACGGCCGGACAGGGGCCGGAACGGTTGCGGGGCGTGACTCGGCAGCAAGCCGTTCACCGGCGGGACAGGAGCCGGTGCGGCTGACGACGGAAGCCATTGTTGCCAGACCGGATCGGCCGTCGCCAAGACCCCTTCGGTACGACGCGCGGTCGTACGGGACGCGCCGCCGTGGATTCGAAGGGCCGGACGCTCGGAGCGTGCCGACCGGCGCCGAGCTGCGCGAACGCGGGGTGCGCGGGAGCTGGGCGGGCGTCCCCGGGGTGTCTACTACCGTCCGTCGTGGACGTTGATCACGTGTGAGCGCACTCACCGTTCGGGGCTCGGTGGGCGTCACCGGCCGGCCCGGGCGCAGCACGCTGGGTGCAGACGATCAAGCCCGCCCTGAGACCGGCGCCACACCGCGCGCAGCGAACGACGGACAGCGGACGGAGAGCGGCGGACGGAGATTGGAGGCCGGAGAGCGGAGGACGTCCGAGGGGAGGGCTGCGGGGAGATACCGCGCCGAGAGCCCGGGAACGACGACGCGGGGCCGCCCGTCCGGACGGGTCAGGGACGGCGGCCCCACAAAAAATACATAGACGCCAACCGGTGAGGC
>NZ_JBEXJK010000390.1:0-7652 GCF_040609095.1 Kitasatospora sp. NPDC004799 | reverse complement strand
GGCGCGCCGAGCACGACGCCTCGGTGGCGAACGCCGTCGCGGCGGGCGCCCGGCAGCTGCTGGCCTGCCTGGAGGTGTCGCTGGCCCGCGCGGACGCCGGGCGGGCGGCCGTCGAGCGGGCGCGCACCGAGCGCGAGCACGAACTGCGCGAGCACCGCGAGCACGGCCGCGGGCTCAAGGAGGAGCTGGACAAGCTGGTCGACGCCGGGCACCGGGACGAGGTGCTGCGGGCCGAGAAGCGGCTGCGGATCGAGCAGCTGGAGGCCCGCGCGCTGGAGGAGTTCGGCATCGACGGCGGCGAGCTGCTGGCCTCGTACGGGCCGGAGCAGCCCGTCCCGCCGTCGCCCGCGGCGTCGGCCGCTGATGTCGCCGTCGAGGAGGGCGCGGCGCCGGGCGAGCCGTACCCGTACGTCCGGGCCGAGCAGGAGAAGCGGCTGCGGGCGGCCGAGAAGGCGTACCAGCAGCTCGGCAAGGTCAACCCGCTGGCGCTGGAGGAGTTCGCCGCGCTGGAGGAGCGGCACAGGTTCCTCGGGGAGCAGCTGGACGACCTCAAGCGCAGCCGGCGCGACCTGCTGGACATCGTCCGGGACGTGGACCAGCGGGTCCAGGAGCTGTTCACCTCGGCGTACCACGACACCGCCGCCCAGTTCGAGGGCGTCTTCGCCCGGCTGTTCCCGGGCGGGGAGGGCCGGCTGGTGCTGACCGACCCGGACGACATGCTCACCACCGGGGTCGAGGTGGAGGCCCGCCCGCCGGGCAAGAAGGTCAAGCGGCTGTCGCTGCTGTCCGGCGGGGAACGCTCGCTGACCGCGGTGGCCATGCTGGTGGCGATCTTCAAGGCCCGGCCCAGCCCGTTCTACGTGATGGACGAGGTGGAGGCGGCGCTGGACGAGACCAACCTGCGCCGGCTGGTCGGGATCATGGAGGAGCTGCGGGAGAGCTCCCAGCTGATCGTGATCACTCACCAGAAGCTCACCATGGAGTCCGCCGACGCCCTCTACGGGGTGACCATGAAGGGCGACGGCATCTCGCAGGTGATCAGCCAGCGGCTGCACGAGAAGCACCGGGAACGGCGGCCGCGGGCCGGACGAACCGCATTGGTGTAAGGCGGCTGCGGTCCATCCGGGCTCCGGTCGCGGATACTGGAGCGGTTATGGAATACGTGATTCTTGCCGTAGTCATCGCCGTGGTCGCCGTCGGCGCGATCGCGGGCCTCGTCGTTTCCGGCAGACGACGCCAGCAGCTGCCCCCGAAGTCGCAGGCGCCGGTCATCACGGCGCCGAAGCCCACCCCGCGGGAGCCCCAGGTCGGCGAGGAGGCCGCGCCGCCGACCGAGGCGCCCCGCCGCACCATCGAGGAGGTGCAGCTCCCGGCGGAGGCGGAGGCCCCCGAGGCCCCTGAGGTCGTCGAGGCCGTCGAGGTCGCCCCCGCCGAGGCCGAGGCGGCGCCCGCCGTCGAGGTCCCCGAGCCCACCGCCGGCCGGCTGGTCCGGCTGCGCTCGCGGCTCTCCCGCTCGCAGAACTCGCTCGGCAAGGGCCTGCTCTCGCTGCTCTCCCGGGAGCACCTGGACGAGGACACCTGGGAGGAGATCGAGGAGACGCTGCTCACCGCGGACGTCGGCGTCGCCCCCACCCAGGAGCTGGTCGAGCGGCTGCGCACCCGGGTCAAGGTGCTCGGCACCCGGACGCCCGACGAGCTGCGCGCGCTGCTGCGCGAGGAGCTGGTCGAGCTGATCGGCAAGGACGCCGACCGCGCCGTCCGCTCCACCAAGCACGAGGAGGGCCCGGCGGTGGTCCTGGTGGTCGGCGTCAACGGCGTCGGCAAGACCACCACCACCGGCAAGCTGGCCCGGGTCCTGGTCGCCGACGGCCGCACGGTGGTGCTCGGCGCCGCCGACACCTTCCGCGCCGCCGCCGCCGACCAGCTCCAGACCTGGGGCGAGCGGGTCGGGGCGCGCACCGTGCGCGGCCCGGAGGGCGGGGACCCGGCCTCGATCGCCTTCGACGCGGTCAAGGAGGGCATCGCCGAGGGCGCGGACACCGTGCTGATCGACACCGCCGGCCGCCTGCACACCAAGACCGGCCTGATGGACGAGCTGGGCAAGGTCAAGCGGGTCGTCGAGAAGCACGGCCCGGTGGACGAGGTGCTGCTGGTGCTGGACGCCACCACCGGCCAGAACGGCCTGGTCCAGGCCCGGGTGTTCGCCGAGGTGGTCGACATCACCGGCATCGTGCTGACCAAGCTGGACGGCACCGCCAAGGGCGGCATCGTGGTCGCGGTCCAGCGCGAGCTGGGCGTGCCGGTCAAGCTGATCGGCCTGGGCGAGGGCGCGGACGACCTGGCTCCGTTCGAGCCGGGGGCGTTCGTGGACGCGCTGATCGGGGACTGACCCGCCGGCCGGCGCGAAGGCCGTACGAAGCCGTACGAAGCCGTACGAAGGGCCCGCTCCCCCTGGGGGCGGGCCCTTCCGCATGCCCTGGGCCGGGCGGGTCGGTGCACCCGCCGTGGGGCGGGCGGGTCAGGAGGCCATCCAGGCCGGCTCGGCGGAGCGCTCCCGGCCGCGGTGGCAGGCGTACGCGAGGGTGCCGAGCAGCAGCCGGGCCTCCGGCGGGCAGCCCGCGTTGTCGCGGGTGGGGCGGCGCAGCCAGCGGACCGGGCCGAGCCCGCCGAGGACGGTGGGCGGAGCGGCGACGTAGCTGCCCTCGCCGTGGCAGATCAGGTCGAGCTCGGCGTCGTCCCAGCCCATCCGGTACAGCAGGTCGGGCAGGCGCCGGGCGGTGCCGGCGGCGACCAGGAACTGGAGCCGGCCGGTGGGGGCGGCGAGCACCGGGCCGACCTGGGTGCCCATCCGCTCCAGCCGGACCAGCGCCTGGAGGCCGGCCTGCTCGGGGACGTCCAGCACGTCGAAGGCGCGCCCGGTGGGGAACAGCACCGAGCCCTCGGCGCGGGCCCGGCCGCCGCCGCCCGGCCCGGGGTGCAGGCCGGGCGCGGCACAGCGGGGGGAGCCGCAGGGGCAGCGGGTCGGGGCGGTGGCGCCGGCGGCCGGGGTGCCAACGGCCGGGGTGCCGGCGGCCGGGTCGCCGGTGGTGACCGCCCAGCCCCAGCGGCCGGTGTACTCCGCGGCGGCCTGGGACGCGGTGACCTTGGTGCGGCGGCGCGCGCCCAGCGGTGCCAGCCGCAGGTGCCCCAGTCGAAGTTCGCCGAACAGGTTGTCCATGCCTCCCCCAACAGGTTCTCGTTGCCGATGGTTACGGGACGGTGACTGTGTGTTGATTGTCAGCTGTGTGGTGCGTGGTGCGGTGGCGGCGCGCAGCGCGTGGTGTGCGCCTGTTCCACCGGTGTGCCTCGGGCGCCGCCTTGTGGGGGCGGCGCCGATGCCGGATCGTCGTGTTCGTGGGGCTGTCGCCGTCCCGAGTGGACGGTGAACTCGCCTGTGGCTGCGGTGGGTTGCGGATTCCGCCGGGTCCTCCGGGAGAGCCGGGGGACTTGGCGGCCCGCATATGCCGGGCCGTCGGGACTCCCTAAGTGAAGCGTGTGCCCCCGGGCTTCGGTTCACTCCTGGGGGTGGCGAAAGGTGGCGTTTCGCCAGGGCCGCTCCCGCGGGCCCCTCGCGGGGCATTACGTTCAGCACGCGGATGTCGTCGAGGAGTCTGTTCCGGGCCGTCGAGGAGCGGGAGTTGGGAACCTGACGGATCGTCCGCGACGATGGCACACCAGTGCGACGGTGCCGCAGGTCCGACGGTCGCGGCACGGCGGCACCTCAGGCACGGCACGTCTGGCAAGAGCCCGCAACCGTCGGGCGGTCACGATCGGGGGCCCCGCTAGGGGCCGGGCGGGATGGGGACGTTATCCATGGCAGAGAAGCAACCGAACGAGAAGCTGACCACGTGGTTCGCCCGCAGTGGCTGGTCCAAGGGCGAGTTGGCCCGGCAGGTCAACCGCAAGGCCCGGCAGATCGGCGCCCACCACGTGTCCACCGACACCTCACGGGTGCGCCGCTGGCTCGACGGCGAGCAGCCCCGTGAGCCGATTCCCAAGATCATGTCGGAACTCTTCTCCGAACGGTTCGGCTCGGTGGTCTCGATCGAGGACCTCGGCCTGCGCGCCGCGATCCCGGTCTCGACCGTGGGCGGCGGCGTCGACCTGCCGTGGAGCGGCCCGCAGACCGTCCAGCTGATCAGCGACTACTCCCGCAGCGACCTCATGCTCAACCGCCGGGGCTTCCTCGGCACCTCGCTGGCGCTGACCGCGGGTGCCGCGCTGATCGAGCCGATGCAGCGCTGGCTCGCCCCCGGCCCGACCGGCGTGCCCACCCCGATCCTCACCGCGGCCAACGGCGGCGAGGCGTTCACCGGCCGGCTCTCCGAACCCGAGCTCGAACTGCTGGAGCAGACCACGGTCATGTTCCGGCAGTGGGACGCGCAGAACGGCGGCGGGCTGCGCCGCAAGGCCGTCGTCGGCCAGCTGCACGAGGTCACCGACCTGCTCCAGGAGACGTACAACGAGGACACCACCAAGCGGCTGTTCCGGCTCACCGCCGAACTCGCCCACCTGGCCGGGTGGATGTCGTACGACGTCGGGATGCACCCGAGCGCGCAGAAGTACTACGTGCTCGCCCTGCACGCTGCCAAGGAGGCCGGCGACCGCCCGTTCGGCGCGCTGATCCTGACGGACATGAGCCGCCAGATGATCCACCTCAACCGGGGCGAGGACGCCCTGGAGCTCATCCACCTGGCGCAGTACGGCAGCCGGGACGCCGCCACCCCGCGCCAGCAGTCCCTGCTGTACGCGATGGAGGCGCGCGCCTACGCCACCATCGGCGAGGTCAACCGCTGCGCCCGGGCGGTCCGGCTGGCCGAGGACACCTTCACCGACATCCGGGAGGGGGACCAGGAGCCGGACTGGCTGAAGTTCTTCTCGCCGGCCGAGCTGAACGCCGAGAACGCGCACTCCTTCCGCGACCTCGCGTACCACTCGGACAACGCCGACCTCTACGCCTCGATGTCCGCGCCGGTGATGGAGCGCGCGGTCGATCTGTTCCGCCAGGACGCCGACCACGTGCGCTCGTACGCCTTCAACCTGATCGGGATGGCCAGCGTCCACCTGCTGCAGAAGGAGGCCGAGCAGGCGGTGGTGATGGCCGAGCAGGCGGTGGACATCGCCGCCAAGGTGCGCTCGGAGCGGCTGAACTCCCGGGTGCGCAAGACCACGGAGGCCGCGGCGGCCCGGTTCAAGGGCGTGGACGCGGTGAGCCGGCTCAAGGAGCGGGTGGTCCAGGACATCCCGGAGTTCGTCTCGGTGGTCTGACCGGCCCTGCCCGGACCCTCCGGGGAAGACCCCACCGACCGTGGCGGCCGCCGCCGTCACGGTCGGTGGCATGTCCGGAGCCTGGCGGTGCGGCAGGCGGGGCCGGGGCCGCGGTTCACGCAGCCGTAACCCGCACGTCGCACGCGTCACGGCGGTGAAACAACCGGCCGCACTGGCCGAAACCAGCCTTCGGCACTCTCCTCCTCAACGCCGACACCCCGGACGACACCACGGGACGGGTCCCGGATGCGGGTCGGCCTGGACGCAGAGGAGACGCCGATGCCGGACGGCTTCAGTGCGGGCGACACCGCCTTCGTACTCATCAGTGCGGCCCTGGTCATGCTGATGACCCCAGGGCTGGCCTTCTTCTACGGGGGCATGGTCAGGGCCAAGAGCACACTGAACATGCTGGCGATGAGCTTCCTCTCGCTCGGCATCGTCACGGTGCTCTGGGTCCTCTACGGGTACTCGCTCAGCTTCGGGCCCGACTCCTTCGCCGGTCTGATCGGCAACCTGGACTTCCTCGGGATGCGCGGCCTCGGCCTGAACGAGCTGACCGGGACCATCCCGGTCACCGCCTTCGCGGTCTTCCAGCTGATGTTCGCGATCATCACCCCGGCGCTGATCAGCGGCGCCATCGCGGACCGGGCCAAGTTCGCCGCCTGGGGCCTGTTCATCGCGCTCTGGGTGACGGTCGTCTACTTCCCGGTGGCGCACTGGGTGTTCTTCTTCGACGGCGGCGACGGCGGCTGGCTGGGCGACCGCAACGGCGTGATCGACTTCGCCGGCGGTACCGCCGTGCACATCAACGCGGGTGTCGCGGGCCTCGCGCTCTGCCTGGTGCTGGGCAAGCGGATCGGCTTCAAGAAGGACCCGATGCGCCCGCACAGCCTGCCGCTGGTGATGCTCGGCTCCGGGCTGCTCTGGTTCGGCTGGTTCGGCTTCAACGCGGGCTCGGCGCTGGCCGCCAACGGGGTCGCCGCGATGGCGATGGTCAACACCCAGGTCGCCACGGGCGCGGCGCTGGTCGGCTGGCTGGTCTACGAGAAGCTCAAGCACGGCGCCTTCACCACGCTGGGCGCCGCCTCCGGCGCGGTCGCCGGGCTGGTCGCGATCACCCCGGCCTGCGGCTCGGTCAGCCCGCTGGGCGCGGTGGCGATCGGCCTGGTCGCGGGCGCGGTCTGCGCCGCCGCCGTCTCGCTCAAGTACCGCTGGGGCTTCGACGACTCGCTCGACGTGGTGGGCGTGCACGCGGTGGGCGGGGCGATCGGCTCGCTGCTGGTCGGCCTGTTCGCCACCGGCGGGGTCGGCCAGGCCGCCAAGGGCCTGTTCTACGGCGGCGGGTTCGAGCAGCTCGGCAAGCAGGCGATGGGCGTGGCGGTGGTCGCGGCGTACTCCTTCGTGCTGTCCTGGCTGCTGGCCAAGGCGGTCGACAAGCTGGTCGGTTTCCGGGTCGCCGAGGAGGTCGAGGTGGCCGGCGTCGACCAGGCCGAGCACGCCGAGTCCGCCTACGATTTCAGCGCCGTGGGGGCGGGCCTGGCCCGCGCCCTGCCGGGCCTGGCCGCCGCTGCCGCGGAGCCCGCCGCGGCGAAGCCCGTCGCCGAACGGCCCGCCACCACCACCGGGTCCGCCGTGCAGCCCGCCGAGAAGAAGACCGAGGTCGACGCCCGATGAAGCTCATCACCGCCGTGATCAAGCCGTACCGACTCGACGAGGTGAAGGCCGCCCTGCAGGCCTTCGGGGTGCACGGCCTGACCGTCACCGAGGCCAGCGGCTACGGCCGCCAGCGCGGCCACACCGAGGTGTACCGGGGGGCCGAGTACACCGTGGACCTGGTACCGAAGATCAGGATCGAGGTGCTGGTCGAGGACGAGGACGCCGAGGACCTGATCGACGTCCTGGTGAAGGCCGCCCGGACCGGGAAGATCGGCGACGGCAAGGTGTGGAGCATCCCGGTCGACACCGCCGTGCGGGTCCGCACCGGCGAGCGCGGCCCGGACGCCCTGTAGCCCCGCGGCCCGGTAGCCCGACACCCGGTCGCCCCGTACCGGACGGCGGGCCCGTTCACCCGGGAGGGTGCGGGTCCGCCCGACGGCGTACCCGGCCTCGTCCGGCCGGCCGGACGGGGTGCGTTCGCGGGCGGTCCACCCCGGGCGGTCCACCCCGCTCAGCACCTCGCGGAGCACCTCGCCGGCCGGACGGCCCGCGGAGCGGACGGCCCGCCGGCACGACGGTTCACCAGCACGACGGACGGGACCCACGCGCATGACCACCGAGACCGCCCCCGCCGACCCCTCCGACCCCGCCGGTCACGCCGCCGCCCGGGCCGCGCTGCTGGCCGGCCC
>NZ_JBEXJK010000389.1:0-7665 GCF_040609095.1 Kitasatospora sp. NPDC004799 | reverse complement strand
CCCCTTTGTTTTTTTTTTTTGGCGCCCGCGGCCCTCCCGGGGGCTCCCCGGGTCTCCCCGGGGCTTTTTGCACGTTCGGGCGGGGCCCCCCCCCGCCGGGTGGGGGGGGGGGCCCTCCCGCATGTCCGGGCGCGGCGTCAGGCCAGCTCCAGCGCCAGGTAGAAGTCCACCCGGTCCTCCAGCCGGGACAGGTCCCGCCCGGTCAGCTCCTCGATCCGGCCGATCCGGTACCGCAGGGTGTTCACGTGGACGTGCAGCTGCCCGGCGCAGCGGGTCCAGGAGCCGTCCGAGCGCAGGAAGGCCTCCAGGGTGCGGACCAGGTCCGCCTGGTGCTCGGCGTCGTACGCGATCACCTTGTCCAGCAGCCGGCCGCGGAAGGCCCGGCGCACCTCGTCCGGGACGGCGGCCAGCAGCAGCACGTGCGAGGCGAGCTCCTCGGGGCCCGCGACGCAGACCCGGCCGAGCCGGGAGGCGGCGATCCGGCGGGCGTGCCGGGCCTCCTCCAGGGCGCCGCGCAGGCCGCCGGCCCCGGACGCGGGGGCGGAGACGCCGACGGTGATCCGCTCCTCCGGGCCGAGCCCGGCCTCCAGCGGGGCGAGCAGGTCGCGCAGGGCGTCGGCGGGCACCGCGGCCTCCGGGACGGACAGCACCACCACGGCGCCGGTGCCCGTCCCGGCGACCAGGGCGCGGTCGGAGGTGGCGCCGAGCGCCTCCTCCAGCACGGCCCGTACGGCGCCCTCGGGCAGGCCGGTGCCCTCGGCGCTGAGCACCAGCCAGGAGCCCTCCTCGGCCTGGGGCTTGGGCACGGGGCCCGCGTAGCGGGCGGCCGTCGCCGAGGCGGCGTACAGGGTGCGGCCGATCTCGGCCGGGTCGGCGTCGCGGCGCAGCAGGGCGAGCACCTCGTCGGCGAGCCCGCGGTGCAGCCGGCGGCCCTCGTCCCGGCGGTGGCGCTCGGCGGCGACCAGCCGGGCCAGGTTCTCGGCGAGCTGCTGGCGCTTGGTGCTCCACTCGGTGACGTCGCCGGCCACCACCAGCACCCAGTCGGCCAGCGGGCAGTCGGGCTGCCGCGCGTCCTGCTCGGCGGAGGCCGGGGCGGGCAGCAGCGAGTAGGAGCCGGCCGCCAGCCGGGCCCGGTGCGGGGGGCGGCGGCGCTGGCGCTGGGCGGCGAGGTGGGCGCGGACCAGCTGGTCGCGGTCCTGGGCGGAGAGCCGGTCGGCGGGGCCGGCGATCACCGCGCCGGTCGGGCCGAGCACCCAGCAGTCCAGGTCGAGGTCGCCGCCGAGCAGGTCCAGCACCGCGTCCAGTCCGCCGCCTCCGGCCGCCGAGACCAGCAGGCGGTGCCGGTCGACCAGGGCGGCGAGGTCGGACGCGCGGTCGGCGGAGACCTGGCGGCCGACGAACTCGGTGACGGTGCCGAAGGCGATGTCGTCGGGGACGGCGAGCAGCGGCATCCGGTGCCGGCGGCAGGCCTCGACCAGGTCCTCGGGCACCGGGCCGACCTCGGCCTCGCCGGCCGCCAGGGCCACCGCGCCGCCGGCCGCGAGGGTGCGCACGAAGCGCTCGGAGTCGGCCGGGACGGTGCGCCAGAGCATGCCGGTGAGCACCAGTTCACCGCCGTGCAGGTAGCGGCCCGGGTCCTGGAGGTCCGTCGTCATCACGCCGCTGACCTGCCGGTCCAGCTCTTCCTCGGCCGCGAGCAGGCGCAGTCGCGGGGCGCCGGGGGCGAGCAGGTCACGGACACGCATCCGCGGACTCCTTAACGGGGGCTTGGGGGGAGGGGCGAAGGGGTAAACGATAGGGCCCGGCCGGACTGCGCCCGGGTCCGTGACCCGCGGATCACGGCCGGATTACGGTCGTAGGTAGCACCCGGCGAACACCTGAGCGGCGGGATTCTGCTCCTTAGAGGAACGTACAGGATGCCGGGCGGGCGCACAGCCGGGGCTTCATGCCATCGGTGACTGCCAGTGGGCCGCGTCACAGCGGTTCACTGGGCGACACGCCGCCGGACACCCGGCGGGCGACGAGGTGAGGAGAGACCCGCATGGAGTTCCTTCGGCCCGCCACCTGGGACGAGGCGCTCGCGGCGAAGGCCGGGCACCCGACCGCGCTGCCGATCTCGGGCGGCACCGACGTCATGGTCGAGCTGAACTTCGACGTGCGCCGGCCGTCCGCCGTCCTCGACCTGAACCGCGTCACCGAGCTCGCCACCTGGTCCGAGGAGGGCGGCGTCGTGCGGCTCGGCGCCGCCGTCCCGTACGCCCGGATCATCGCGGAGCTGTCCGGTCCGCTGCCCGGGCTGGCGCTGGCCGCCCGGACGGTCGGCTCGCCGCAGATCCGCAACCGCGGCAGCGTCGGCGGCAACCTCGGCGCGGCCTCGCCGGCCGGTGACGCGCACCCGGCGCTGCTGGCGGCCGGGCGGGACGTGTTCGTCGAGGCGGCCTCGGTGCGCGGCACCCGGCTGATCCCGATCGACGACTTCTACACCGGGGTGAAGCGCAACTGCCTGGAGGCCGACGAGCTGATCCGGGCCGTGCGCGTCCCGGTGGCGGACGGGCCGCAGCAGTTCTCCAAGATCGGCACCCGCAACGCCATGGTGATCGCGGTCTGCGCGTTCGGCTTCGCCCTGCACCCGCGGAGCCGGACCGTCGGCACCGGCATCGGTTCGGCCGCCCCCACGCCGCGCCGCGCCGTCGAGGCCGAGGAGTACCTCCGGGGCGTGCTCGCCGAACGCGGCCTGTGGGAGTCCGGGGGGCCGCTGGGCGCCGAGGTGGTCCGGCGCTTCGGCGAGCTGGTGAAGGGCGCGGCCGCGCCGATCGACGACGTGCGGGGCACCGCCGACTACCGCCGGCACGCGCTCGCCGTCCTCGCCCGCCGCACCCTCACCTGGACCTGGAACGACTACGGCAAGCAGATCGGGAGCGCGGCATGAAGGTCACTTTCACCGCCAACGGCCGGCCGGTCGAGGCCGACGACGTCTGGGAGGGCGAGAGCCTGCTGTACGTGCTGCGCGAGCGGGTCGGCCTGCCGGGCTCGAAGAACGCCTGCGAGCAGGGCGAGTGCGGCTCCTGCACGGTCTACCTGGACGGCGTGCCGGTCTGCGCCTGCCTGGTCGCGGCCGGCCAGGTGCAGGACCGCGAGGTGCGCACGGTCGAGGGCCTGAGCCCGCAGGACGGCGAACTGGGCCTGGTCCAGCAGGCGTTCGTCGACGCCGGCGCCGTCCAGTGCGGCTTCTGCACCCCCGGCCTACTGGTGCAGACCGACGCGCTGCTGGCGGCCGACCCGCGGCCGAGCGACGACGACATCCGCGAGGCGCTGGCCGGCAACCTGTGCCGCTGCACCGGCTACGAGAAGATCATGGACGCGGTGCGGCTGGCCTCGGCCCGCGCGTGCGCGGGGACGGAGGCCGGCTCGTGAACGCCAGGACCGTCCAGGGCCAGAAGAACCTCCAGAGCATCAACCAGGCCTCCAGGGACGGCGTCGGCGGCTCGTCGCTGCGCCCGGACGGCAACCTGAAGGTCCGGGGCGAGTTCGCCTACTCCTCCGACCTCTGGCACGAGGACATGCTCTGGGGCACGGCGCTGCGCTCGCCGCACCCCCGGGCGAACATCCGCTCGGTGGACGTCTCCGAGGCGCTCGGACTGCCCGGGGTGTACGCGGTGCTGACGCACGAGGACATCCCCGGCTCCAAGTACTACGGCCTGGAGATCCAGGACCAGCCGGCCCTGGCGATCGACCGGATCCGCTACCAGGGCGAGGCGATCGCGCTGGTCGCGGCCGACCACCCGGAGACGGCCCGCCGCGCGGCGCGGCGGATCAAGGTCGAGTACGAGGTGCTCACCCCGATCGTCACCGAGGAGCAGTGCCTCGCCCCGGAGACGTACGGGTACGTGCACGAGCCGCACGAGTACAAGGCCCGGGCGCACGGCAACATCTGCCACGAGCAGCGGCTGGTCTCCGGCCGCGGCGTCACCGACGAGGTGCGGGCGCTGGCGGACGTGATCGTCAGCGGCGACTACGAGGTCGGCATGCAGGACCAGGCCTTCCTCGGCCCGGAGTCCGGCCTCGCGGTGCCCGCCGAGGACGGCGGCATCGACCTCTACGTCGCCACCCAGTGGCTGCACGTCGACCGCCGGCAGATGGCGCCCGTGCTCGGGCTGCCGGAGGAGCGGATCCGGCTCACCCTCGCGGGCGTCGGCGGGGCGTTCGGCGGCCGCGAGGACCTCTCGATGCAGATCCACGCCTGCCTGCTGGCCCAGCGCACCGGCAGGCCGGTCAAGATCGTCTACTCCCGGGACGAGTCCTTCTTCGGCCACGTCCACCGCCACCCGGCCCGGATGCGCTACGAGCACGGCGCCACCCGGGACGGGAAGCTGGTCTTCGCCGACTGCCGGATCGTGCTGGACGGCGGCGCGTACGCCTCCTCCTCCCCCGCCGTGGTCGGCAACGCGGCCTCGCTCGGGCACGGCCCGTACGTGATCCCGAACGTGCGGATGCACGCCCTCGCGCTGTACAGCAACAACCCGTCCTGCGGGGCGATGCGCGGCTTCGGCGCGGTGCAGGCGGCGTTCGGCTACGAGTCCCAGATGGACCGGCTGGCCGCCGAACTGGGCATGGACCCGGTGGAGTTGAGGCAGCTCAACGCCGTCCGGCAGGGCGACCGGATGCCCACCGGGCAGGAGATCGACGCGCCCGCGCCGGTGGCCGAACTGCTCCGGCGGGCCAAGGAGATGCCGCTGCCGCCGCCGCTGGACACCGAGCGCCCGGACCAGCGCCGGCTGCCCGGCGCGCTGTCCAACACCTCGCACGGCGAGGGGATCGTGCGCGGTGTCGGCTACTCGGTGGGCATCAAGAACGTCGGCTTCTCCGAGGGCTTCGACGACTACTCCACCGCCCGGGTGCGACTGGAGGCGATCGGCGGCGAGCCGGTCGCCGTGGTGCACACCGCGGCGGCCGAGGTCGGCCAGGGCGGGGTCACCGTGCACGCCCAGATCGCCCGCACCGAGCTGGGCGTCGAGCAGGTCACCATCCACCCGGCCGACACCGGGGTGGGATCGGCCGGTTCGACCTCCGCCTCGCGCCAGACGTACATGACCGGCGGCGCGGTGAAGGTGGCCGCCGAGGCGGTGCGCCGGGAGCTGCTCGACCGGGGCCGCCGGCGCTACGGCTGGGCCCACGACGACCTGGCGCTGGCCGGCGGCGAGGTGGTCTCGGCCCGGGCCGGCGTGCTCGCGCCGATCGTCGACCTGCTCGCCGACGGGGCCGTCGAGCGGACCCGCGAGTACCGCCACCGGCCCACCCAGCCCTTCGACCGGGAGACCGGCCAGGGCTTCGGCCACGTCCAGTACTCCTTCTGCGCCAACCGCGCGGTGGTGGACGTGGACGTGGAACTGGGCCTGGTCAAGGTGGTCGAGCTCAGCGCCGTCCAGGACGTCGGCAAGGCGCTCAACCCGCTCTCGGTGGTCGGCCAGATCCAGGGCGGCTGCACCCAGGCGCTGGGCCTCGCGGTGATGGAGGAGATCATCGTGCGGGACGGCGAGGTGCGCAACGCCTCCTTCACCGACTACCTGATCCCGACCATCCTGGACACCCCGCCGATCCCGGTCGAACTGCTCGAACTGCCCGACCCCCACGCGCCGTACGGGCTGCGCGGGGTCGGCGAGGCGCCGACCGTCTCGGCGACGCCGGCCATCGTGGCCGCCATCCGGGACGCCACCGGGCTGGCGCTCAACCGGATCCCGGTCCGGCCGGAGCACCTGACCACCGAACAGCCGCACTGAGCCTGCCGGTCGGCGCTTCCCGGGGGTGGCGATCGGCAGGTTCGCGGGGTGGCCATCGGCAGGTTCCCGGGGCGGCGATCGGCGGGCTCGCGGGGGCGGCGGAACCGGTTCGGGCGCCACCGCCGCCGTACGGGATCGTTTCCCGTACGGCGGCGTCCCCCGCTACTGTCGAACCGTGTAAGGAGCCTCCCCATGCAGGACATCGCCGAGCAGCTGCGGGCCTGGCACGCGTCCGGGCGCGCCTTCGCCGTGGCCACCGTGGTCGGCGTGTCCGGCAGCGCACCGCGCCACCCCGGGGCGGCGATGGCCGTGGACGCGGACGGCGAGGCGGTCGGCAGCGTCTCCGGCGGGTGCGTCGAGGGCGCGGTGTACGAGCTGTGCCGGGCCGCGATCGCCGACGGCGAACCGGTGCTGGAGCGCTTCGGGTACAGCGACGAGGACGCCTTCGCGGTGGGCCTGACCTGCGGCGGCGCCCTGGACGTGTTCGTCCAGCCGGTGCTGCCGGGGGCCGACGCCGGGCTGGACACCGGGATCGCGCACATCGCGGCCGGCACCGCGGTGGCGCTGGTGCGGGTGATCGCCGGGCCGGGCGCCCTGGTCGGGGCCGCGCTGGCGGTCACCGCCGACGGCGTCACCGGCGCGCTCTCCCCGACGCCCTCCACGGTCGGCGCCCTGGAACGGGCGGTCGTGGTGCGGGCCCGGGCGATGCTGGAGGCCGGACGCACCGGCCGGCTGGTGCTCGGCCTGGACGGGCGCCCCTGCGACGAGCACGGGCTGGGCACCGTCACCTGCTTCGTCGAGTCGTACGTGCCGGCGCCGCGGATGCTGGTGTTCGGGGCGATCGACTTCGCGGCGGCGGTGGTGCGGATCGGCCGGTTCCTCGGCTACCGCGTGACCGTCTGCGACGCCCGGCCGGTCTTCGCCACCGCCCGCCGCTTCCCCGAGGCCGACGAGGTGGTGGTCGACTGGCCGCACCGCTACCTGGACTCCCAGCTCGGCCGGATCGACGGGCGCACCGTGCTCTGCGTGCTCACCCACGACGCCAAGTTCGACATCCCGCTGCTGGAGCGCGCCCTGCGGCTGCCGGTCGGCTACGTCGGGGCGATGGGCTCGCGCCGCACCCACCGGGACCGCGTGGCCCGGCTGCGCGAGGCGGGGCTCACCGAGGCCGAACTGGCCCGGCTGCGCTCCCCGATCGGCCTGGACCTCGGCTCGCGCACCGCGGAGGAGACGGCGGTCTCGGTCGCCGCCGAGATCATCGCCCACCGGCGCGGCGGCGGCTGCCTGCCGCTGAGCGCCTCGGACGGGCCGATCCACCACGACGTGTCGCCGACGGCGACGGAGGGTGACCGGTCGGGCGAGCCGGAACCCCATACCCACGCGGCCTGAGCCGGAACCGCTCCGGCGCCGCTCACGTTGCGTGGCCACCGGCGGGGCGGCAGGCTGGAGTTGCGGACTCGCCCCGAGCCCGGGGAAGGAGCAGGGATCATGCGTGCCCTGCTGGAGGTCGAACTCGACACCGCGACCTCGAACAAGCTCATCACCGACGGAACGATCGCCGAAGGGATCCAGCAGACCCTCGCCCAACTCAAGCCGGAGGCGGCCTACTTCCTCAGTCGTCACGGACGCCGGGCCATGGTCCTCGTCGTCGACGTGGCGGACGAGGCCTCGATCCCGTCCCTGGCCGAGCCGTTCTGGCTGCAGCTCAACGCCAGCGTCGACCTCCGCCCCTGCATGAACGCCGACGAACTCATGGAGGGGCTGCGGCGGCTCGGCCGCCAGGGCTAGGGTCCGTCTTCAAACTCGCGTCTGCGGGGCGACGCCGGGGCACGCACCTCGCCGCGTTGTCGTCGGTCGCCAATGCTCCGCAGTGGCTCCCTCCTCCGCC
>NZ_JBEXJK010000388.1:0-7668 GCF_040609095.1 Kitasatospora sp. NPDC004799 | reverse complement strand
AGGTATCGGCCCGTGCCCACTCGTGCAGTGGGTCCGAGGGCGGCCCGACGGCCGGCCCACGGGCCGGAAACGTCCGGTCCACCTGCCGGGAAGCATCCGCTGTCCGTACGCTGCGAAGTGCGTGGGAGAAGTGGGCGGCCGACCATCCGTCCTCGGCTCCCGATCGCGCGACGGGACGGCGGACCCGGCACAGTCCACGACGGAACAAGACTACGAGCGGAGCCCCGCCATCCCCACAGGTGGCCGGCCCGCAGCCCTGGGGGCGGTGGCGTGACCGTGACAGAAATTCAGCAGGACAACCACAACACCGGTGGCACTGTGAGCAGCCAGCGCAGAGTCCTGGTGGTGGAGGACGAGCCCACGATCGCCGAGTCGATCGCCGCCCGGCTGGGCGCCGAGGGCTTCAAGGTCGCCGTGGCCCACGACGGCCCCGGCGCGGTCGACGGCTTCCACACCTGGCAGCCGGACCTGGTGGTCCTCGACATCATGCTGCCCGGCTTCGACGGCCTGGAGGTGTGCCGCCGGATCCAGGCCCAGCGCCCGGTGCCGGTGCTGATGCTGACCGCCCGCGACGACGAGACGGACCTGCTGGTCGGCCTCGGCGTCGGCGCGGACGACTACATGACCAAGCCGTTCTCCATGCGCGAGCTGGCCGCCCGCGTCAACGTCCTGCTGCGCCGGGTCGAGCGCGCCCAGCAGGCCGCCCGCACGCCCGCGCTGGGCAGCCTGCGGTTCGGCGAGCTGGAGATCGACCACGTGCAGCGCCGGGTCCGGCTGGCCTCGGGCGACGTCCACCTGACGCCGACCGAGTTCGACCTGCTCGCCTGCCTGGCCGCCCAGCCGCGCGCGGTGCTCACCCGCGAGCAGCTGCTGGCCGAGGTCTGGGACTGGACCGACGCGTCCGGCACCCGCACCGTGGACAGCCACGTCAAGGCGCTGCGCCGGAAGATCGGCGCCAGCTGGATCCGCACCGTCCACGGCGTCGGCTACGCACTGGAGGCCCCGCTCTCCTAGGGCCGTCCCTCGGGTCCTCGCCGGACCCGGGACGAGCCCACGGCGCCCACGGGCGACGGGCCACCGGGGGGCCCGTGTCCGGACGACGCCGTGCCACCACGCGGGGGGACAACGCGGGGACCACAGGGGACCATGACCTTTCCACAGCAACGCAACGGGGAATCCGACGGCACGCGGCCGCAGAACCTGGCCGCCCGCGCCGCCCGCCGGGTCTGGGCCGACATCCGCCCGCTCGACCCGGTCCGCTCGATCAAGGGCAAACTCGCCCTGCTCGTGATCGTCTCCGTGTTCCTGGCCACCGGGATGGTGGTCGTGGCGATCCGGTCCGAGACCCAGATCCGGATCATCATGGTCTTCTCCATGATCGCCTCCTTGCTCTTCATGCAGTTCCTCGCGCACGGGCTGGCCGCCCCCCTGCGCGAGATGACGGCCGCCGCCCGCGCGATGGCCTCCGGCGACTACAGCCGCCGGGTCGAGGTGAACTCGCGCGACGAGATCGGCGAGCTGGCGGCCGCCTTCAACGCCATGGCCGCCGACCTCCAGGCCGCCGACCGGCACCGCCGCGAGCTGGTCGCCAACGTCTCGCACGAACTGCGCACGCCGATCGCCGCGCTGCGCGCCGTGCTGGAGAACGTGGTGGACGGGGTCGTCCAGCCCAATCCGGCCACCCTGGGAGCGGCGCTGGAGCAGACCGAGCGGCTCGGCCGCCTGGTCACCCACCTGCTCGACCTCTCCAAGATCGACGACGGCGTGGTCGACCTGGACGCCCGCCCCTTCGAGGTGCGCGAGTTCCTGGACGGCGTGCTGCGCGGGGTCACCGTGGACGGCGCGACGGCCGGCGGCGCCTTCTCCCGGCGCGGGGACGTCCGGCTGGCCCTGGAGGTCAGCCCCACCGGCCTGACCGGCGTGGCGGACCCGGAGCGACTCCACCAGGTGGTCGCCAACCTGGTCGACAACGCCTGCAAGCACTCCCCGCCCGGCGGCACCGTGACGGTGCGGGCGAGACCGGACGGCGAGCGCGGCGGCCTGCTGCTGGAGGTCGAGGACGAGGGCCCCGGCATCCCGCCGGCCGACCGCACCCGGGTCTTCGAGCGGTTCAGCCGCAGCGGCACCGCGACCGCCGCCGGACCGGGCGCGGACGGCGGCACCGGACTGGGCCTGGCCATCGCCCGCTGGGCGGTGGACCTGCACGGCGGGCGGATCGCGGTGGCCGAGTCCCCGCGCGGCTGCCGGATCGAGGTCCGGCTGCCCGGGCAGCGCCAGGGCGACGGTCAGGACATTTGTCACAGATCCGACACAACGACATACGAAGATCGTTAGAGGATTCGTCCGAGATTTTGTCCGGTTTGGTCCGGATATGGGCCCTGTTCGGCGCCGATCGGTTCCCCTCAGATGCGGCTTTCTAACGCACTTTTTCAGCCAAAGTGCAGGTCAGCACTGTGATCTGGGCGACGCCTGGGCCCCGGGGACTGCGCGATCACTGGTCAGGGGCGTAGCCTTAATCCCCGCTGTCCAAACATCCCAAAAGGAAGCGGAAGAGGGCGGTTGCCGCCGTGTCGCCACAGTCCCCTGAACACCCCAACAGCTCGGCAAGCTCCACTGGCTTCGGCCCCAACGAGTGGCTCGTCGACGAGATCTACCAGCAGTACCTCCAGGACCCGAACTCGGTCGACCGAGCCTGGTGGGACTTTTTCGCCGACTACAAGCCCGGTACCGAGGTGACCCCAGTGACCCAGGCCGCGACCCAGGCCGGCTCCGCGCCGACCCCTGCCGCTGCCCCCGCGCCCGCCGCTGCTGCTGCTCCGGCCGCGCCCGCCGCCCCGGCCGGCACCTTGTCGAAGGTGTCCGGGACCGGCAGGGTGGACCAGTCGGACACCGGCCAGGCGACCACGAAGGCCCGGCCGACCACGTTGTCCACCGGCACGAAGCCGTCGCCGCCCTCGTTGTGGTGCCAGCGGGAGTCCCGGGAGTTGTTGCGGTGGTCGCCCATCACCCACAGCTTGCCCTTGGGCACGGTGACGGTGCCGACCGGGTCGTTGTCGCAGGGCGTCGAACCGGGGAACAGGTACGGCTCGTCCAGCGCGACGCCGTTCACCTTCAGCGGCGCGCCCGCCTCGCAGTCGACGGTGTCCCCGCCGACCGCGATCACCCGCTTGATCAGGTCCTTCTCGTCCGCCGAGGGCATCAGGCCGACGGTGCTGAGCACCTTCTGGACGGTGCCCGTCACGGAGTCGCCGGAGGCCGTCGACGTGCCCTCCAGCCAGCCGCCCGGATCGCGGAACACCACCACCTCGCCGCGCTCGGGCTCGGCGCCGAACCACGGGGTGAACTTGTCGACCAGCACCCGGTCGCCGATCGCGAGGGTCTGCTCCATCGAGCCGGACGGGATGGAGAAGGCCTGCACGAAGAAGGTCTTGATGCCGAGCGAGAGCAGCAGCGCGATCACCAGCAGGATCGGCAGCTCCTGCCAGAACGGGCGCTTCTTCCGCGGGCGCTCGGCCGCCTCGTCGGTCTTCGCGGACGCACCCGCGACGGCACCGGTACCGGCCGTGGCACCCGCGTCCGCGCCCTGCGTCACCGCGGTGCCCGTCCCCGCCCCGGCCGCCGCCCGGCCGTCCCCGGCCACCTCGCGTTCCCCGGCTCCGCCGCTCTCGCCGGACTCCGCGCTCTGCTGCACACTCATGTCCTCGGCCCCTCCCGACGGCCTGGTGGGAGCCGGTAGGAAGACCCCCTGTCAGGAACGAACCTACCGAACAGAGGTTCCCGGCCGCGCCCTGACGTGGATGCGCTCGCCCTGCGGACCGAACAGGCTGAGGAACTCCACCGGCTGCGGGCCCGCGTTGCCGAAGGCGTGCGGGGTCCGGGTGTCGAACTCCGCGGCCTCGCCGGCCGTCAGCTCCAGGTCGTGCGTGCCGAGCACCAGCCGCAGCCGTCCGGACAGCACGTACAGCCACTCGTACCCCTCGTGGACCTTCAGCTCCAGGTCCGGTCCGGCGTTCCGGCCCGGCGGCACGATGTGTTTGTAGGCGTGCAGCCCGCCCAGGTGACGGGTGAGCGGGACGATGGTCTGGCCGTTCCTGGTCACCGGGCGCGGGTGGATCCGCGGGTCTCCGGTGGCCGGGGCGCCGACCAGTTCGTCCAGCGGCACCCGGTACTCCCGGGCCAGCGGCAGCAGCAGTTCCAGCGTCGGCTTGCGCTGCCCGGACTCCAGCCGGGACAGCGTGCTGAGCGAGATGCCGGTCGCGGCGGCCAGTTTGGCGAGCGTGGTGCCGCGTTCCCGGCGCAGCGCCCGCAGCCGCGGGCCCACCGTGGTGAGGACGTTCTCGAACTCTTCGTCGGCCATGCCTGCCATTTGCCGGTACGGCAAGGCTCCTTGTCAATCCGGCACACGGGTGAGGCCCCGGCCCTCCCCCTCGAACCACGCCCCCCGTCGGCCCGGCCGCCCGCCGGCCCGGCCTATCCTCCCGTCATGCGCATCCTCCTCACCCGGGACAGCGTCGCGGCCGGCGACGACGCCGACGCCCCGCACGCCGAGACCGTCACGCTCCCCGACGGCCTGGACGCCCCGGCGGCGCTCACCGCCCTCGGGCTCCCCCGCCCCCGCCTCCCGCTGATCGGCGGCGGCCGCGCCACCTGGGTGCTGCGCGGCGGCGACGGCACCCCGCTGGCCGTCCTCGCCCAGCAGTGGCCGCGGCCCCGCCCGCTCCCGGCCGCCCTGGGCCCGCTCGACCGCCTCGCCGGCGCGGACGGCGCCGTCCGGCTGCACGTCGAGTACCGGCGGCAGCTGGACCCGGACGCCGAGTACGAGCGGCTGCTGCACGGGTAGGCGTCGGGGCGCCTCACGGGCCCGGGCATCAGGGCGCGTCGGAGCCCGGAAACCCCCGGACCGATCCGAGGTCCGGCCCTACAGCCAGTCCCGCTTCTTGAACACCAGGTACAGCCCGGTGCACACCAGCGCCATCAGCCCGATCGCGAACGGGTAGCCGAAGGCCCACTTGAGCTCCGGCATCTCCTCGAAGTTCATCCCGTACACCGTGCCGATCAGGGTCGGTGCGAAGAGGATGGCCGCCCAGGAGGAGATCTTCTTGATCTCGTCGTTCTGCGCGTGCCCCGCCTCGGCGAGCTGCTTCATCTCCTCGTTCTGCCGCTGCGAGACCAGCGTCGCGTTGACGGTCAGGATGTTCTGGAGCATCTGCCGGAAGCCGTCCACCCGCTCGGCGGCGTAGGTGGCGTGGTCGGCGACGTCGCGCAGGTAGCGCTGGAGCTCGTCGTCGGTGCCGTACTTGCCGAAGCCCGCCTCCAGGCTCTTCATGATCTCCAGCAGCGGACGGGTGGCCCGCTGGAACTCGATCACCTCGCGGGAGAGTTCGTAGATGCGGCGGGAGACCTGCGGGTCGCCGCCGAACACCTCGGTCTCGATCTCGTCGATGTCGTGCTGGAGGCCGGCGATCACCGGCGCGTAGCCGTCCACCACGGCGTCCAGCACCGCGTACAGCACCGCCTCCGGGCCGAGCGCCAGCAGCTCCGGGTCGTCCTCCAGGCGGCGGCGCACCGCCGACAGGTCCGGGGCCTGCGAGTGGCGGACGGTCAGCACGAAGTCGGGGCCGACGAAGAGGTGGATCTCGCCGAAGTCGACCTCCTCCGCCTCGTCCAGGTAGCGGGCGGCGCGCAGCACCACGAACAGGGTGTCGCCGTAGCGCTCCAGCTTCGGCCGCTGGTGGGCGACGATGGCGTCCTCGACGGCCAGCTCGTGCAGGTCGAACCGGTCGGCGGCCTCCAGCAGCTGCGACTCGGCGGGGCGGAACAGGCCGATCCAGGCCATCGTGCCGGGCCGGTCGGGCAGCCTGCGGTAGATGTCGGCGAGGTCGGTGGGCGCCTCGATCCGGCGGCCGTCCTGGTAGACCGCGGCGTCCACGACGGAACGCTCCAGCGTCACCGGCTCGACGGGCTGGTCCGGGCGCGGGTCCATCGAGTGCTCGGGCGCCGGCTGGGCGTCCGCGGACCGGACGACGGAACGGGAGAACGGACGCTTGCTCGCGCGCACGGCGCGCACACGCCAGTCGGACATGGCGGGGACCTCCACGGGGGAATGCCCGGCCGCCGTACGGGAACACGGCGGACCGGAGGCGCCCGGCCGGCCGCCACGCGCACGGCGCGACCGGCGGCGCCTCGCCGGGAGGACGAGGTCAGTGCCGCGCGGGAGCCGTACGGGAGGAGGTGTGCCGGGGGCCGCGAGTGGTGCGGGACAACCGGGGGCGGGGCCGACTTCGACCCGTACTACTGCACTCCACGGCTCTCACCTCCTCGGCTCCGCGCGCCCACGCACCGGGAGAGGCGCCAGCACAACCCCGTCGAGTCTAGTACCCGCGCGCCCCCGGCTCCGACCGGGGCTCCGGCCTGGGCGCCGCCACGGACCGCGCCGGCCGCCCGCGTCCGCGCCGCACCGTCCACCCCCTCCCGCCAGGCCGTGCATCAACAGCCGTACCGGACAGGGATGTTCGTCCGAAGCGAAGCGATCACGAGGAGACGACCGCGCCACTACGCTACGTGTCATGACTTCTTCGGAGAGGGCCCCGGGGCGGGGTACGGCGGTGGTGATCGGCGGCGGGCTGGCCGGGATGGCGGCCGCGTGGGCGCTGCGCGGGTTCGCGGAGCGGATCGTCGTGGTGGAGCGGGACCGGTACCCGGCGGGGGCGGAGAACCGGGCCGGGGTGCCGCAGGGCCGGCACGCCCACCTGGTGCTGGAGGCCGGGCACCGGCTGCTGGAGGAGATGATGCCCGGCATCAAGCGGGAGCTGTCGGCCGCCGGCGCGCGGCACGTGTCCGTCTCGGACGTCAAGTGGCTGAGCTCCGCCGGGTGGCTGGCCGACTACCCGGCCCGGACGAGCTTCCTCTCCTGCACCCGGCCGCTGCTGGACGCGTTCGTGCTGGACCGGCTCCGCGCCCACCCCGCGATCGAGTTCCTGGAGGGGACGGACGCGGTCGGACTGCTCGGCTCGGCGACCGCCGTGACCGGGGTGCAGGTCCGCGAGCGCGGTCCGGAGCGCGGCGAAGTCCGGGACATACCCGCCGAGTTGGTGGTGGACGCGACGGGCCGCTCGACCTCGGTGCCGAAGTGGCTGGCCGGGCTGGGCTGCCCGCCGGTGCCCGAGGAGCGGGTGGACGCGGGCGTCACGTACGCCTCGCGGGTCTTCCACCGCCCGGCCGGGGCCGACCCCGGCGACCGGGCGGTCTACCTCCAGACCAAGGCGCCGGACGCGCCGCGGCTGGGCGTGCTGCTCCCGGTCGAGGGCGACCGCTGGATCGTCAGCCTCGCCGGGATGCGCGGTGCCGAACCGGCGGCCGGCGAGGCGGGCTTCACCGAGCACCTGCGGCAGCTGCGCGACCCGCTCCTGCACGAGATGCTGCGGGACGCCGAACCGGCGGGCGAGGTGCGGGGGTTCCACCCCGGCCCGGGCGTGCGCCGGCACTACGAGCGCCGCAGCCCGGACGGACTGGTGGTGGTCGGCGACGCCGCGAGCACCTTCAACCCGGTGTACGGGCAGGGCGTGACCGTCGCGCTGTTCAACCGCCACAAGACCTCGCTCGTCCCCGCCGACCAGGCGCTGCCCGGCCGGCCGACCCCGGCCTTCACCCTAACCGAGCCGCACACCG
>NZ_JBEXJK010000387.1:0-7671 GCF_040609095.1 Kitasatospora sp. NPDC004799 | reverse complement strand
GGGGGGTTGGGGGGGCCTACCACCGCCCCCCCCCCCGCCCCCCGGGGGGCCCCCCGCTTCGCGTTCGCGCCCGGCTCCGGCCCGCCCGCGTCCGCGCCTACGGCATGTCCGCGGGCGGCAGCAGCGCCGCGTCCGCCGCGGGCAGCCAACTGCCCGGCGGGCGGCGCAGCCAGCCCTCAGCCGCGCCGAGCGCGCCCGCCGCGGCGGCCAGCGCCCGCAGCCCCGGATGACGCTCGCCCGGCCGGTGCACCAGGCTGACCAGGCTCAGCGGCACCGGCTCCACCAGCGGCACGTTCACCGTCCCCGGGATCCGCGGGCCGCCGACCGTGGTCAGCATCGGATCGCCGTGCCGGGCGAGGTAGCGCGCGGTCTCGTCCACGCCCACCGGCGGCACGTACGGCGCGGCCGCGGTCAGGCCGTGCTCGCGCAGCAGCCGGGTGCCGAGGTCGGTCCACTCGGTGGTGGCCGGGTTGCCCGCGCAGACGTCGACGGGGTGCCCGGCCAGGTCGGCCGGCCGCAGCACCGGGCGGTCGGCCAGCGGATGGGTGTCCGCCATCATCACCGAGATCTGCTCCAACCGCACCGGCAGCTGGGCGAGTTGGCCGCGCACCGGGGCCGGCAGCCCGGCGAAGCGGCCGAAGGAGGCGTCCAGCCGGTGGGCCAGCAGCTCGGCGGCGGCCGCGGCCAGCCCGCCGTGGAAGCGGGCCAGCAGTTCGCCCTCCGGCCAGGCGGCGCGGGCCCGTTCGAGCACCCGGTCGGCGGTGAGGTCCGGGCCGGTGACGTCGCTGTTGAGGTCGAGCAGCAGCGGCCGGGCGGCGGCCCCGGTCAGCGCCCCGGCGAGGATCTCGTCGTGCAGAGCGAGGAACCGGCGCGCCCGGGGCAGCAACCGGTGCCCGGCCGGGGTGAGTTCGACGCTGCGGGTGGTGCGGGTGAACAGCGCGTCGCCGAGCAGCCCCTCCAGGCTCCGGACGTCCCGGCTGAGCGCCTGCTGGGCGATGTGCAGCCGCTCGGCGGCCCGGCCGAAGTTCAGGGTCTCGGCGGTCGCGACGAAGCCGCGGAGCAGACGGGGGTGCAGGTCACGGGGCATGGGCGGCAGATTAACAACAGCCCGTTGTGAGTGCGGCGAAACAGGTGTTGGACGGCCGCCCGCCCCGACGCCAGGCTGGGGGCACACCCCTTCCCCCTGCTCACAGGAGCCCGATGCCCTCGCGCGCCCTCCTCACCTCCTACCGGCGGCTGTTCGCGGCCCCCGGCGCCGCCGCCTTCACCCTGGCCGGGCTGCTCGGCCGACTGGCGCTCTCGATGAACGGCGTCGCACTGGTGGTGCTGCTCTCCGAGCGGCGCGGCTCGTACGGGCTGGCCGGCGCGGTCTCGGCGGCCGGGCTGGTCACCGGCGCGATCGGGATGCCGCTGATCGGACGGCTGGTGGACCGGTACGGGCAGGCGCGGGTGACGGTACCGGCCGCGCTGTACAACGCCGTTCCGCTGGCCGGGCTGCTGCTCTGCGTCCGGCTCGGCGCGCCCGACTGGACGCTCCTGCTCTGCTCCGCGGCCTGCTCGGCGGCGCCCAACCTCGGCGGCATGGCCCGCTCCCGCTGGGCGCACCTGTACCGGGACGACCCGGCCGCCCGGCACCTGGCCAACTCCTTCGAGCAGGCGCTGGACGAGCTCTGCTTCATGGCCGGGCCGGTGCTCGCGATGCTGCTCTGCACCACGCTCGCCCCGGAGGCCGGGCTGATCACCGCCGGCACCCTCGGTACCGCCGGCGCCCTGCTGTTCGCCGCCCAGCGGCGCACCGAACCCCCGCTGTCCCCCGCCCCGACACAGGGGCGGGAGGCGGCCGACCGACGGCACGGCTCCCCGCTGCGGGTGCCCGGGCTGCGGGTGCTGGTGCTGACCTTCCTGGCGACCGGCATGGTCTTCGGCGCCACCGAGATCACCACCGTGGCGTACGCCGACGCGCTCGGCCACAAGGCGTCGGCCGGCCTGCTGCTGGCGCTGGTCGCGGCCGGTTCCTGCGTCGCGGGGCTGCTGTTCGGGCTGCTGACCCCGCGCCGGGCGCCGGGTGCGCGCTTCCTGCTCGGCGCCACGGCGATGACCGCGGTGCTGCTGCTGCCGCTCGCCGCCGGGCTGGGCGGGGCCGGGCTCGGGCTGCTCGGCGTGACGCTGTTCGCGGCCGGCACCGCCACCGCGCCGACCATGGTGACCGGGATGACGCTGGTCCAGGAGCTGCTGCCGCAGCGGCAGTTCAACGAGGGGATGGCGATGGCGGTGTCCGGCATCGTGGTCGGCATCTCGGCCGGGGCGGCGCTCGCCGGGGCGCTCGCCGAGCGGACCGCGCCGGGCACCGGCTACGCCCTGCCCGCCGTCGCCGCCGGGCTGGCGCTGCTGATCGCCCTGGCGGGGCGGCGGCACCTGACGGTGCGGAAGGCGCCGGTCGCGGGCGGGGCGGCCGGACTCGGCGCGGCGGGCACGGCGGCGGGCACGGCGCCGGGCGAGGCGTCCGGCGGGGCGTCCGGCGGCGCGTCCGGCGGCGCGTCCGGCGGGGCGGCGGAAAATGCCGAGCCGATTGTCAGTGCCACCCTCTAACGTCGAGGCATGGGGGAAATCACCTACGTCCGAGGCGATGCCACCATGCCCCAGGGCAAGGGCGTGAAGGTGATCGCGCACGTCTGCAACGACCTCGGCGGCTGGGGCAAGGGCTTCGTGCTCGCGCTCTCCAGACGCTGGCCCGAGCCCGAGGCGGCGTACCGACGCTGGCACCGGGAGCGGGCGAAGAACGACTTCGGCCTCGGCGCCGTCCAGCTGGTGCAGGTCGGTCCGTACGCCTGGGTGGCCAACCTGGTCGGCCAGCGCGGCATCCGGACGGCGCGCTCCACCGGCGTGCCGGTGCGCTACGAGGCGATCGACACCGGGCTGGCCGCGCTCGGCGAGCACGCGCTCCGGCTCGGCGCCTCCGTCCACATGCCGCGGATCGGCTGCGGCCTGGCGGGCGGGCGGTGGGAGCGGGTCGAGCCGCTGGTCACCGCCCGGCTGACGGCCCGGGGCATACCGGTGACCGTCTACGACGCCGGCTGACCGGACCGCTCCGGCACCACGTCCACCGATCCGATCCCACCGACCCGTTCGTCCCGATCCGTTCCTACCCGCCCGTCGGCTCCGGCCGGTCGGGCCCGACCGCCACGCGCGCGGCCGGCCAGGCGTACACGTACTCGGGCAGCAGGAATCCGCCCGGGAACTCGCCCTCCTGCGCCCGGACCCGCTCGGCGCCCTCACGCTCGTAGAAGGCGATCGCGCGGGTGTTGTCCCGCAGCACCTCCAGGAAGAGCTCGGCCCCGGGGTGCCGCTCGGCGACGTGGGTGCGGGCCGCGGTCAACAGCTCGCGACCGATGCCGCCACCGTTCAGGCCGGGGCGCACGTGCAGGTTGTCGATCAGCACCGCGCCGTCCGGCTGCGGGACGAGGTAGATGAACCCGACGATCGTCCCCGCCCGTTCGGCCACCAGGAGCTCGGGCGTGTTCTCCGGCTCCCCGTAGTCGGCCTCCAGGCGCAGGCTCCACAGCTCGCGCCGCTGGGCGGCCATCCCGTCGCCCAGTCCTTCCGCCGGGACGATCCCCCGGTAGGCGGTGCGCCAGCTCCGGGCGTGCAGCTCGGCGACGGACGCGGCGTCCTGCGGCCCGCCGCGCCGAATGGTGGTCTGCCCTGAACTGATCATGTGACCAGCCTCCCACAGAGATGGAGTTGAACATGTTCAACCACAGCGTCTACAGTTCTGCTCAGTTTTTGAACGCGTTCGAAATCAGGGGGGTCGTCGTGGTACCGGATGCGGAGGGGGCATCCGGTACCACGAACACCGACACCGGCTGGAACGTCGTCTCCGGCTAGGCTCGTGCCCGTGGACGACCTGGCAGCGACGAACCGAACGGACGGCGAGAACGGCACGGCCGGGGCTCCGGCCGTGCCCGGACCGGAGAGCGGGCTCGGGCCGGACGGCGGGCCCCTGCCCGGCGGCCGCGCCCAGCCGAAGACCGACAAGAGTGAGGCGACCCGGGCCCTGATCCTGGAGACCGCGATGCGGCTCTTCCAGGAGCGCGGCTACGAGAAGACGACCATGCGCGCGATCGCCACCGAGGCCGGCGTCTCGGTGGGCAACGCGTACTACTACTTCTCGGCGAAGGAATTCCTCATCCAGGGGTTCTACGACCGGATGACGTACGACCACGCGGCGGACGCCAGGAACCGCATGGCCGGTACCCGGGATTTCGCCGAGCGCCTGGAAATCGCCCTGACCTCCTGGCTCGACACGGCCGCGCCGTACCACGAGTTCGCCGCGCAGTTCTTCCGGACGGCCGCCGACCCGACCAGCTCCCTGAGCCCGTTCTCCAACGAGTCCCACCCGGCCCGGGCGACCGCCGTGGAACTGTTCCGCGAGGTCCTCCAGGGCTCCGAACTGGCCCCGAAGCTGGACGCCGAACTCGTCGAGCTGCTGCCCGACGTGCTCTGGCTGTACCTGATGATCGTGGTCCTCTACTGGGTCTTCGACCGGACCGAGGACACCGAGCGGACGCGGGAGTTCGTCCGGCGGTCCACTCCGATGGCCGCCCGGGTGATCAACCTGTCCCGCTACCGGGTCTTCCGGCCGATCGTCCGCGACGCCAAGGGCCTGATCCAGGACTTCATCCTGCCCACCATCGGCAAGACGGCGGTCAAGTAGCGCCCGCGACGACGACACCGGAGGCCGGCCCGCGAACGGGCCGGCCTCCGGCGCGTCGGACCCCCGACGCCGCATCGGGCTCAGAACTCGGTCGGCGTCCAGGCCCGCAGCGGGGTGCGCAGCAGCAGGTCGGCGGCGGCCGCCGCGCCCGGACGCAGCTCGGTGATCAGGGCGGCCGCGGCCAGCCTCGACGCCGTCTCCGCGCCCAGGTGGAGCGAGCCCAACTCCGAGGCGCCGAGCGCGAGGTCGGCCTCGTCCGTGGTCCGGACGCAGCGGCCGGTGCCGTCCTCGGCCGCCTCCAGCGCCCAACGGCCGGAGGCGTAGCCGAGCTTGTCGTCGACCTCCAGCACCACCCGGCCGGGGGCGCCGTAGCTCCGGGCGCCGAACGCGGCCTCGACGTCCAGCACCCGCAGCCACACCATGTCCCCGTTGTCCTTGTGCGGGGTGGCCGCACGCGGGTCCTGGAGCAGCAGCGGCAGCGGGTCGTCCTGGCCGAGGTTCGCCACCTCGACCCGGGACACCCAGTCGACCGACAGCACCAGGCGCCACAGTTCGACGGCGGTGGGCAGGTCGAGGGCGATGAAGTCGGCCACGGAGAGCTTGCAGTCCGGGTAGGCGCCGTCCCACGTGGGGGTGACCCGGTAGACCACCAGCCCGGTGACCGCGCCGGCGGCGTCCCGGTGGACGGCGGCGAACGGCTCCTTGAACTCCTCGCCCGGTGCCCGGACCTCGCCGACGGTGCGCTCCCACCAGAGCGTGTCGCGCTCGATCGCGCCCGGCTGGGTGCGCCGCCAGCGCTCGTGCAGCTCCGCTCCCAGCTCGCGCAGCTCCGCCATGGTCACGAAGTCGATCCGGCCGTCGGGGACGCCCGGCAGGCCCTCGCGCAGGCCGCGGGTGCGGCGCAGGTCGATCATCCAGCCGCCGCCCCGGGTGGCCGGGCCGAAGCCGAACCGGCCGTAGATGTTGTACTCGGCGGCCATCAGGACGGCGACCGCGCAGCCCCGCTCGGCGGCGGCCGCGAGGTCCCGGCGCATCATCGCGCTGAGCAGGCCCCGGCGGCGGTGGGTCGCGCTGACCGTGACGTTGGTGATGGCGTCGGCCGTGACGACGGCCCCGCCCGGGACGGTCAGTTCGGTGTCGAAGCTGCGGAAGGTGGCGATCTGGCGCTCACCGTCGAAGCCGGCCACCATCCGGCCGGGCAGCCAGTAGCGGCGGCGCAGCTCCTCCGAGACGGCCACCTCGGGGCGCAGGAAACCGAAGTTGAGTGCGCGGTTCCACTCCCCCACCTCGTCCACCGAGACGGCCCGGACCAGGAGCCCGTCCACGGTGTCGACGGCCGTGCGATCGATGCTGTTGCCCATGGAGCCACCGTACGGCGGCCCTCCGGGCGGCGGCATCCGATTTAATCCGTGCCCGACCGGGTGCCCGACCGGGTGCCCGACCCGGTGCCCGACCCGAGGTGCTCGCCCGGCACCACCACCCAGTGGTTGGCGCGCAGGACGCGGCCCGCGAAGTCCAGCTCCCGCTCGCCGAGCAGCCGGAAGCCGAGCGCCCGGCAGATCCCGTTGGACGGTCCGTTGGTCGTCCCCGGGTTGGCGTGCACCGCGCCCCAGCGGCCGTCCTCGGCGGCGGCGTCCAGCACCAGGCGGACGGCCGCCTTGGCCAGGCCACGGCCCTGGTGCTCGGGCAGCACCATCCAGCCGATCTCGGAGACGGTCTCGCCGTCCTCCTGGTCCGACCAGAGCGTGACGATGCCCGCCGCCTCGTCGTCCACGGCGCCGTCCGGCACGATCATCCTGATCCAGGAGCTGTCCGCGGCCGTCAGCGCCAGGTCCTTGCGCAGCCGCGCCTCCACCACCGCCCGGGGCAGCGGGCCGCCCAGTTCGGCCATCATCACCGGGTCGCAGCGCATCCGGACGTACGCCTCGACGTCCCCCGCCCGGACCTCCCGCAGCCGCATGACGCCTCCTCAGCACTCTTCCCCGGCGGGGATCTTCAGCACGGCTCCTCGGCGCCGGTCCGAGCGGCCACGCTAACCCGGCCCACCGACATTGGCGCCCGGACGGCCGGGCTGGCATCCTCGTGCCGGTTCAGGCACGGACGATCCGCTGTCCATTCGGGGGGAACCATGGGGGACGACTACATCCGCAGGCTCAAGGAGTCCGAGGGCTGGTCCCTGGCGACGAAGCTCGTCGGCGGGGCGGCCGTCGCCGTCTGGCTCTGGGCCCTCTGGCAGGTCTTCGCCCCCGGCGACGGCCTCTGCGGCGCACCGGCCTTCTACCAGCCGACCGGCTTCCACATGGCGGAGGCCTGCGACTCCGAGACGATCGGCCGGATCGGCGGTGCGGTCGCCGCCCTCCTGGTGTCGCTGCCGCTCGCCGCCGTCTGGGGCTGGACCCTCGTACGGCTGCGCGACAGCCGCAGGGCCCTGGCCGCGCTGGCCGCCCTGGCCGACCGGTAGGGCGGTCCGAACGGTCGGGCGTGTCCGGCCGGTCCGGCCCTACCGGTCGGTCCGGCCGGGCTCCGGCGGCGACGGGCGCTACGGCCTGGCGTAGAAGTCCGGGGTGCCCATGATCCAGAGGCTGGCCTGCTTGACCGGCATGCCGACCCGCGGGGCCTCGATCATCTGGTCGTCGCCGATGTAGAGCCCGACGTGGTGGATGTCGGCGGCGCGCCCGGTGGTGGTCCAGAAGACCAGGTCGCCGGGGCGCAGTTGGCGGTAGCCGATCGGGGTGCTCTGGGCGTACTGGTCGGCGGCGAAGTGGTTGAGCCGACGGCCGCCCTCGCGCCAGGCCATCATGGTCAGCCCGGAGCAGTCGTAGCCGCCCGGGCCCTCACCGCCCCAGACGTAGGGCAGGCCGATCTTGGACTTGGCGAAGGCGATGGCGGCGGCCGCGCCCTCGGCCGACCACGGGCGGTCGGGGGGCGGCGCGGCCTGGGCCCTGGCGTCCTTCGCC
>NZ_JBEXJK010000386.1:0-7748 GCF_040609095.1 Kitasatospora sp. NPDC004799 | reverse complement strand
GCCCGCCCGACACCGGGCAGGACGCCGACGGCCAGGCAGCCGGCCAGCAGCAGCGCGGGGGCGAGGACCATCGGCGGGGGCAGCCGCCGGCCCGGCCCGCGGATCTCCGGCTCCTCGCCCTCGCCGGTGGTCGCGGCCACCTCCGGGTGCTCCTTCGGCGGCGCGCCGAGCCCGCCGAAGACCCGCAGGGCCGCCCGCAGCACGGCGCCGCCGGTCAGCGCCGACACCAGCACGAACACCGCGGGCAGCCAGGCCCGTTCGTGCCCGGCGGCCTCCTCGGCGACGGCCTTGCCGAGCCCGGTGCCGAACGGCGGCAGCCCGGCCAGGGCCAGTGCCCCGAGGACGAACAGCAGCCCGGTGCCGCGCAGTTCGCGGGCCCGGCCGTGCAGCCCGTGCTCGTCCACCGAGCCGTACCGGTCGAGCAGCACGCCGGTGAGGCCGAACAGCGCGGCCTTGGCCCCGGCGTGGCCGGCCACGTACACCGCGGTGCCGGCCAGGCCCGCCGGGGTGAGCAGGGCCGCGCCGATCAGGAACAGCCCGACGTGCCCGACCGTGGAGAACGCCAGCAGCCGCTTCAGGTGCCGCTGCTGCCAGCACATCACGGCGCCGACCAGGGCCGTCAGCACCCCGGCGGCCAGCAGGGTGTCCCGGACGGCGGCGTCCGGCAGCCCGCCCGCACCGGCGAAGACCACCCGGTGGATCCGGGCCACGCCGTACACCCCGAGCTCGACCATCACCCCGGACAGCAGCATGCACACCGGGCTGGGGGCCACGGCGTGCGCGTCCGGCAGCCAGAAGTGGAACGGCGCCGCGGCGGCCTTCACCAGCGGGCCGGCCAGGACCAGCGTGAAGGCGAGCACCAGCAGGGCGTCCGGGCCGCGGCCGGGGACGGCCAGCCGGTCGAGTTCGGCGCCGATCTGGGCCAGGCCGAGCTCGCCGGTGCGGGCGTAGAGCAGGCCGATGCCGAGCAGCGAGAGGTAGGCGGCGGCCGAGTTGACCAGCCCGAAGGCCAGCGCGCCGTGCAGCGGGCGCGGGTCCTCGATCCGGTAGCCGGTCAGCGCGTACGCGACGGCGCCCATCAGCTCGAAGAAGACGAAGGCGTCGAAGAGGTCCCCGGTGAGCGCGAAGCCGCACATCCCGGCCTCGAAGAGCAGCAGCAGCGCGGGGAACAGCCCGCCGCGCTCGCCGGAGGGCTCGTCGAAGTACCGCCAGGCGTAGCAGAGCACGGCGAGCACCAGGACGGCCGCGAGCAGCGCGAGGCCGCTGCCGAGGCGGTCGGCGACCAGCACGACGCCCACGCTGTGCCCGCCCCGCGGCGTCCAGCCGCCCAGCCAGGAGACCTCCCGGCCGTCCGGGCCGGTCCGGGCCCACAGCAGGGCGAGGCACAGGACGTCGGCGGCGGCGAGGGCGGTGGCCAGCGCGTCGCGGCCGAGCCGGGGCAGCCACCGGCCGGCGACGGCGGTGACGGCCGCGCCCAGCAGCGGGACGGCGACGGCCAGCGGCAGCAGGTCGGCGGTGCGCACCGGACGTCACCCCCGCAGCCCGGTCAGTTCCTCCGGGTCCACCGTGCCGTGGCGCTTGCGCAGTTGGATCACCAGGGAGAGGAGCAGCGCGGTGACGGTCGCGCCGACCACGATGTCGGTGAGCGTCAGCGCCTGGACCACCGGGTCCACCACCGGGGCGTCGGTCGGCAGGTCGGAGAAGACCGGGGCGGTGGCGTCGCGGCGGTACCCGACCGCGAGCAGCAGCACGTACGTCGAGGACTGGGCGACGGCCAGGCAGCCGACCGCCTGCACCAGGTTGCGGCTGGTCACCAGGCCGTACAGGCCGGCGAGCAGGATCCACCCGGCCACCAGGTAGGGCAGCAGGTTCATGCCTCTTCCCCTCGGGGGACGACTTCGACGGCCTGGTCCAGGAAGTGGGCGAGCAGCACCACCACGCCGGAGGCGACCTCCACCCCGACGACGGCGTTGACGACCGCCACCAGCCCGCTGGAGGAGAGCTGGTTGAAGGTCCCGAGCGGCAGGGTGTTGGCGAGGTAGCCGGCGCCCTGGGCGAGGCCGATCAGGCCGAGCGCGGCGAAGGCGCCGGCGGCCAGCGCGTCCGCGACGTCCAGCGCGGCGAGCGGGCGGATCCGCTTGAGCACCCGGTAGTCGGCCGCGACGTACGCCAGGTGCAGCGCGGTGGCCAGCGCGACGCCGCCCTGGAAGCCGCCGCCCGGGCTCAGTGCGCCGTGCGCGACGAGGTAGCCGCCGGTCAGCACGGCGACGGGCAGCAGCGTGGCGCCGAACAGCCGGGTGGTGGGCAGCACGGGCTCGGCGGCGGCGCGGCGCTTGCGCTCGTCCCGGGCGAGGCGCAGCAGGATGCCCGCGCCGAGCACCGAGCCGAACAGGATCGACTCCTCGCCGAGGGTGTCGAAGGCCCGCTGGTCGAAGTTGACGGAGGAGACGGTGTTGGCCGTGCGCCGCGCCAGTGCGGCCGCCACGGCCCGCTCGCCGTAGGGGTGGTGGGCCCCGCCGAAGCCGGGCAGCTCGCCGGCGGCGGCGACCAGCGCGGCGGCCAGCACGGAGGCGGCGAGCAGGAAGAGGCCGAGCCGGGTGGTCCGGTTCACTCGGCGCGGTCCGGGCGGCGCTCGTCGGTGTGCTCCTCGCGGCGCACCCGGCGGACGGTCAGCAGGACGAGCAGCGGGGTGAGGGCGCTGCCGACGCCGAGCTGGGAGAGCGCGACGTCGGGTGCCTGGAGCACGGTGAACAGCAGCGCGAGGCTCAGCCCGAGCAGGGCGAGCACGGCGGCCTGCCGGACCGGGTCGCGGGTGAGCGCGGCCGCCGTGGCGGTGACGGCGGTGAGCAGCAGGGCGATCACGATCAGCGCGTCGGTCACGACTGCGCCCGGGCGACGGCCATGGTGGTGACGGTGCCGCCGGCCGCCAGCAGCAGGCCGATCACCAGCAGCTTGACCGCCGCCCGGCCCGGCCCGGTGTCCACGGCGAGGGCGAGCGCGACCAGCGGGGCGCCGAGCACGGCGGCGGGGGAGAGGGCGTGCAGGCGCAGGTGGCGGCCGGGCAGCACGGCGAGCGCGACGGAAGAGAGCAGCAGTGCGGCCGTGCCCGCGCAGAGCAGGACGAGTGCCACGGCGTGCCGGCCCATCAGCGCTCCCGCCCGGCCAGGAAGCGGGTGAACACCAGCGTCCCGGCGGGCGCCAGCACGGCCAGGTCGAGCGCCAGGTCGGTGTAGGAGGGCCGGCCGTAGCCCTGGGCGAGCAGCAGCAGGACGACGGACGTCACCACCGCGGCGAGGTTCAGCCCGGCCAGGCGCCGCCGCGGCCCGCCGGACAGCCCGAGCAGCAGGCACGGGCCGATCCCGCCGACGGCCAGGACGGCCGCCGCCAGCAGCCAGGCGTTCACTCGGCCGCCTCCGTCAACGCGCCCTCCAGGGCGGAGGGTTCGTGGCCGAGCGCGTGCACCAGCAGGCCCTGGCCGTCGACGTCCACCACGTACGCGCCGGGGGTCGCGGAGAGCAGCGCGGCCGCCCAGGCGGGGCCGGTGCCGGGGGCGAGCCGGACGGCCCGGAAGCCGGAGCGGCGGTGGCCGGGGGAGACCACGGCGAGCGCCAGCCGGCCGGTGTCGGCCAGCAGGGTCCGCGGGAAGGCCCGCAGGGCCGGGGCGAGCCGGGCCGCTCCGCCCGGGGCGGCGCCGGAGGCCCGCCGGACGGCGAGCGCGCCGAGCGCCGCGAGCAGCGCGACGCCGCCGCCCACCGCCACCTCCAGCGGTGTCACCGCGCTGATCAGCACGATGTTGAGCAGCAGCAACAGGCCCCACCAGAGCAGGAGTTCGGCCGCCGTCCGCATGTGTCACCCCCTGTACCGGCCGTCCGGGCAGCGCCGCCGTCGCGACGAGCGGCCCCAGGTGTACCGTCCGGCCGGTGAGGGCGTCCCGCGCGCAACGCCGTGGCGCGCGGGATCGGCGTGCCGGACCACCCGTTCGCCGGAGCGCGTCGCCGGAACCTCCGATGATCGGCCCGGTCCCGGCGGCTGCGCCGGCCCCGGTCCCGGCGGCGGCCCGGGCAGCCCTGGCTCACCTGTGCTCGCCGCGACCCCCGTCCCCGCCGAGCCGCGTGTCGGCCCCGCCGGAATCCGGGTCGTCCGGCGGCCCGGTGCACCGGCCGTCGTGCCGGTGCAGGTGCCGGACGGGGATCAGCAGCCAGCAGGTCACGAACCAGAGCATCACCGCCGCGGTGATCCAGCCGGAGGCCGCCGATCCGGTGGCCGTGCGCAGCAGGAGCAGCAGGGCCGAGCCGATGGTCAGCGCCAGCAGCAGCAGGCCGACGGCCACCAACCGGGCCGCCGCGTCGACCAGTTCCGGCTTCAGCAGGTGCCCGGCGAAGATCCGGTGGTAGGCCACCGGGGCCGTCAGCGCGCCGGTGGCCAGCGCCCCGAGGACGACCGTGACCACGTACAGGCCCCGGTCGAAGCCGCCGAGTTCGGCGAAGCGCGGCATGAAGACCACGCTCAGCAGGAACCCGAACAGCACCTGCGAGCCGGTCTGGGCCACCCGCACCTCCTGGAGCAGGTCGGTCCAGCGCCGGTCCGCCCGCTCGTCGGGCGTCTCCCGCCGGCCCGTCCGGCGGCGGGCACGGGTGTCGCGGCCGGTGTCCGGTGCCGCCATGGTGATCGCCTCCTCGCCGTTCTCGCCCTCCTCCTTCCCGTCGGCGCGGCTGTCCGCCGCCGGGCCCGCCGAAACCCGCGCAGGGCGGGCGGCCCGGATTTCCCGCCGCGCGGCGGTTTCCGGCCCCCCGCAGCGGATAGCCGCGCTGCGGGGGGCGTCGCCGTGACGGACGTGAAGGAGGAGCACCGTGTCCCCGAAGGTTTCCGACCGGATCCTGGAACGACTGCGCGACTGGGACGTCCCGTACGTCTTCGGCTACCCCGGCGACGGCATCAACGGGCTGCTCGCGGCCTGGGGCCGGGCCGGCAACGACCCCGTCTTCATCCAGGCGCGGCACGAGGAGATGGCCGCGTTCGAGGCCGTCGGCTACGCCAAGTTCTCCGGGCGCACCGGCGTCTGCGCGGCCACCTCCGGCCCGGGCGCCATCCACCTGCTGAACGGGCTGTACGACGCCAAGCTGGACCACGTCCCGGTGGTCGCCGTCGTCGGGCAGACCGACCGCAGCGCGATGGGCGGCTCCTACCAGCAGGAGGTCGACCTGCTGAGCCTGTACAAGGACGTCGCCGCCGACTACTGCCAGATGGTCACCGTCCCCGAGCAGCTGCCCAACGTGCTGGACCGGGCGATGCGCACCGCCGCCGCCCGGCGCACGGTGACCGCCGTCATCGTGCCCGCCGACGTCCAGGAACTGGACTACGAGCCGCCCGAGCACGCCTTCAAGATGGTGCCCTCCAGCCTGGGCACCCCGCGCTGGACGGTCCTGCCGGAGGACGGCGAGCTGCGCCGCGCCGCCGAGGTGCTCAACGCCGGCCGCAAGGTCGCCGTGCTGGTCGGCCAGGGGGCCCGCGGCGCCCGCCGGCAGGTGGAGGAGACCGCCGAACTGCTCGGCGCGGGCGTGGCCAAGGCGCTGCTCGGCAAGGACGCCCTGCCCGACACGCTGCCGTACGTGACCGGGTCGATCGGCCTGCTCGGCACCCGCCCCTCCTACGAGCTGATGCGGGACTGCGACACCCTGCTCACGGTCGGCTCCAGCTTCCCGTACACCCAGTTCCTGCCCGAGTTCGGGCAGGCCAGGGGCGTGCAGATCGACCTCGACCCGTTCATGGTCGGGCTGCGCTACCCGTACGAGGTCAACCTCGTCGGCGACGCCGCCCGCACCCTGGAGGCGCTGCTGCCGCTGCTGGTCCGCAAGGAGGACCGCGACTGGCAGCGCACCGTGTGCGACAACGCCGAGCGCTGGTGGGAGGTGATGGAGCGGCGGGCCGCCGTCGAGGCCGACCCGGTCAACCCCGAGTACGCGATCCACGCCCTGGACCACCTGCTGCCCGACGACGCCATGGTCACCGCCGACTCCGGCTCCGCCGCCAACTGGTACGCCCGCCACCTGCGCTTCCGCGGCCGGATGCGCGGCTCGCTGTCCGGCACGCTGGCCACCATGGGCCCGGGCGTGCCCTACGCCATCGGCGCCAAGTTCGCCCACCCGGACCGGCCCGCGATCGCGATCGTCGGCGACGGCGCGATGCAGATGAACGGCCTCGCCGAGCTGATCACCGTCGCCAAGTACTGGCAGCGGTGGGAGGACCCGCGCCTGGTCGTCGCGGTGCTCAACAACCGCGACCTCAACCAGGTCACCTGGGAGATGCGGGCGATGCAGGGCGCGCCGAGCTTCCTGCCCTCGCAGCAGCTTCCGGACGTCGACTACGCGGGCTTCGCCCGCAGCCTGGGCCTCGGCGCCGAGCGCGTCGACGAACCTGGGCCGGTGGTCGACGGCTGGCAGCGCGCGCTGGCCGCCGACCGGCCGTACCTGCTGGAGCTGTGCACCGACCCGGCCGTCCCGCCGATCCCGCCGCACGCCACCTGGGACCAGATCCAGGCCGCCGCCGAATCCGTGCTGCGCGGCGACGCCGACCGCGCCGCGATGGTCCGCCAGGGCTTCCGGGCCAAGCTCCAGGAGCTCCTGCCCTCGCTCGGAGGCCGCCATGGGCGCCGTTGAGCTCGCGCTGCGCAACATCCGCACCGGCCGCTTCCAGCGCTCGCTGGCCCTGGCCACCGCCGCCGGCTCGGTGATCACCGCCGCCGAGATCTACCTGGAGCACGACCGGGCGGGCTTCGGCAACCGCGTCATGTGGTGGCCGGTGTGGCTGGGCCCGGTCGGCGCGGCCGCCGGGATCGCCGGGGCGTGCAGCCCGCGCGCGGCGCACACCCTGCTCCCGGTCGCCTCCGCCGCGATCACCGCCAACGGCCTGCAGGGCGCCTTCCTGCACGTCCGGGGCATCGCCGAGAAGCCCGGCGGCTGGGCGATGGCCCGCTACAACGTCGAGATGGGCCCGCCGCTGTTCGCGCCGCTGCTGATGAGCCTGGTCGGGGGGATGGGCCTGCTCGCCGCCGTCCTGCGCCGGGAGTCGCGCGATGCCTGAACCCCGGCGTGAACCGCGCTTCCCCGGCTACGACGTGCTCGGCCAGGCCCGCCACTGGGACCGCGAGACGGCCGCCGTGGTGCTGCCCCGGACCGGCCCGCAGCCGCCGCCGCGCTTCTTCACCCCCGCCGAGCAGGCCACCGCCCGCGCCCTGCTCGACCAACTGCTCGACCACCCCGGCACCCCGCTGCTCGCGATGGTCGACGCCCGCCTCGCCGACCGGCGCACCGACGGCTGGCGCCACGCCGACCTGCCCGAGGACCACGAGGCCTGGCGGCGCAGCCTGCGCGCCCTGGACGAGGACGCGGACGGCTCCTTCGCCGACCTCACCGGCGTCCAGCAGCGGGCCCTGATCGGCCGGATCCAGGAGCTGGGCGGCGAACGCTGGCACGGCCTGCCCGCGCGGCACGTCTGGAGCCTGTGGACCCGCTACGCCTGCACCGCCCACTACGCCACCCCCGCCGCCTGGAACGAGATCGGCTTCGGCGGCCCCGCCCACCCCCGCGGCTACCTGCGCCTGGGCGCCGGGCTGCGCGAGCCCTGGGAGGTGCCCGACGCCCACTCCCGGCCGCCGCGCCCGCCCGACCACGAGCCCCCGCCGCCGAAGTCGCCACCGCCACCGAAGTCGCTGTCGCTGAAGTCGGCCGGGTTGAAGTCGGCGCCGGTGA
>NZ_JBEXJK010000385.1:0-7759 GCF_040609095.1 Kitasatospora sp. NPDC004799 | reverse complement strand
CGGGGCTCCCTCCCGGCGGGCCGGACGCCGCCGCGGCGGCTACGGCTTGCGCGCCTCGATCAGGAAGCGCGCCGAGTGGGCGACGAACGGACCCTCGGCGCGGATCCGCTGGTCCAGCTCGCGCAGCCGGTCGCGGTGGGCGTCGACGGTGAAGCCCGGGACCATCCAGATCACCTTCCGCAGGAAGTACACCACCGCGCCGATGTCCCGGAACTCCGTCCGCAGCCGCTCGGAGCGCAGGTCCACCACCTCCAGCCCGGCCGCCCGCGCCTCGGCGGCCTCCAGCTCGGGGCGACGGCCCTCCCTCGCCTCCGGCTGCGGGCCGAGGAAGTACTCGACCAGCTCGAAGACCGAGGCCGGGCCCACGTGCTGGGCGAAGTACGTGCCGCCGGGGCGCAGCACCCGGGCGATCTCCGTCCACCAGGCCCGCACCGGGTGGCGGCTGCTGACCAGGTCGAAGGCCCCGTCGGCGAACGGCAGCGGCGGCTCGTCCGGGTCCGCGACCACCACCCCGCCCAGGGGGTGCAGGCGTTGCGTGGCGAGGGCCAGGTTGGGCGGCCAGGACTCGGTGGCCGCGAGCACGGGCGGGCACCCGCCGAGCCGTACGGCGCCCGCGAGCACCTCGCCGCCACCGGTCTGGATGTCCAGGGCGGCCGTCGCCGTGCCCAGGCGCCCGGCCAGCAGTCGCTGGTAGCCCCAGGAGGGCCGTTCCTCGGTGGCCCGGCCCTCCAACCAGGAGAAGTCCCAGCCGTCCACGGAGACGGACTCGGCCTCGGCGATCAGCTCTTCGAAGGTGCGCATGCCCGCATCATCGCGGCGACGGCGCCGTGGGGCCACCGGATTCCGGGCGCCTTCGGCCCGCCGGGACGTCAAGTCCCGGTCCCCACCGGCTGCCCTGGGGCGGTTCGGCCGCGCCCGGTGGCCGTCCGGTCCCTGTGCCCGACTTCCACGGTGGTCCCGAAATCCGGTACCCCGCGCCGGTCCGCCCGGGCGAGGATGGCGCCGCGCCCCCGATCCCACCGCTTCCGCCGACGTCCCGTGGAGACCCTGCCGCCATGACCCAGTCCGCCCTCAGCCGCTTCTACGACTATTTCGCCGACGACTACCACCTCCTCTACGCCGACTGGAACGCCTCGCTCGCCCGGCAGGGCGCCGCGCTGGACGCCCTGGTCCGCGCGGGCCTCGGCGACCGGTCCGCCGAGGTGCTGGACTGCGCCTGCGGCATCGGCACCCAGGCCATCGGCCTGGCCGCGCTCGGCCACCGCGTCACCGGCACCGACCTCAGCCCGGTCGCCGCCGCCCGCGCCACCGCGGAGGCCGCCGAGCGCGGCCTCCGGCTGCCCACCGCCGCAGCCGACATGCGGGAACTCCCCTTCCCGGACGAGCGGTTCGACGTCGTCGTCTGCGCCGACAACGCGCTGCCCCACCTGCTCACGGCCGAGGACGTCCGCACCGCGCTCGGCGAGATGCGGCGGGTCCTGCGCCCGGGCGGGCTGCTGCTGGCCACCACCCGCCCGTACGACGGGCTGCGCCGCACCCGGCCCGCCTCCACCCCGCCGCAGACCGCCGAGCACGGCGGCCGGCGGTCGGTCGTCTTCCAGCTCTGGCAGTGGCACGAGGACGGCGAACGGTACGACCTGGAGCTCTTCCGGCTCCTGTCGGACCAGACCGGCCAGTGGCAGACCACCGTCCACCGCTCCACCTACTGGGCGCTCACCCAGGAGCAGGTGAGCGCCTTCGCCACCGAGGCGGGCCTCGCCGAGGTCCGCTGGGAGCAGCCCGCCGACACCGGCTTCTTCCAGCCCGTCCTGATCGCCCGGGCGCCCTGACCTCCCGTCCTCCGGCTCCCGCCGTCCTGTCATCGGGGTCCTGTCATCGACGGCGGTGGCTCGCCGCGCCCATGGTTTTGCCGATCCATGTTAATTTTTACTCATGCGAGTAAATCCTGACTCCGCTCCTTCCACTCCTTCCGCTCCCGGCTCCGGCTCCAGCTCCAGCTCCAGCTCCGGCCGGAGCCTCACCACCGATGCCCGGCGTGCCCAGATCGTCGCCGCCGCGATCGAGACCGTCGCCGAACTCGGCTTCGCCCGGGCCTCGTTCGCGCAGATCGCCAAGCGGGCGAAGCTCTCCAGTGTTCGGCTGATCTCGTACCACTTCCAGGACAAGGAGGACCTCTTCCAGGCCCTCGTCGACACCGTCCAGGAGGCCGCGCGGGCCGCCATGCAGCCGCGCATCCACGCCCACTCCGCACCCGCCGCACAGCTGGCCGCCTACATCGAGGCGAACCTGGAGTTCCTGGCGGACCACCCGGTCGAGGTCCGGGCGCTGGTGGACGTCCTCGCCGGCGCCCGCCGGGAGGACGGCAGCCCGCTGGTCAGCTCGGCCGGCTTCGACACCCCCGTGGCACTGCTGGTCCAGCACCTGCGCAACGGACAGCTCAGCGGCGACTTCCGGCCGTTCGACGCCGAGGCGATGGCCACCGCGATCCGCGCCTCCATCGACGCGGCCGCCAACCGGCTGTCCGCCGGGGACGACTTCGACGCCCGCGCCTACGGGCGCGAGCTGGTCACCCTCTTCGCCCTCGCCACCAGGAACGAGGAGGCGAAGTGACCCACGCCACCCCGCGCCGGACCGGCGTCCTGTTACCCCTGCTGATCGACCTCGGCCTGCCGCTCGCCGTCTACTACGGGCTGCGCTCCGCCGGCGTCGACCAGTGGTGGTCGCTGCTCTGGTCCGCCGCCGCACCCGCCGTCACCGTGGTGGTACGGCTGGTCCGGACCCGCCGCGTCGACTTCACGGCCCTGCTGGTCCTGAGCATGATCGTCCTCGGCCTGGTGCTCTCCGTGCTCACCGGGGACCCCCGCACCCTGCTGATCCGCGAGGCCTGGACGGGCATGCTCGGCGGACTCCTCGGGGTCTGGCTGCTGGCCTCGGTCGGCTACGGCCGCCCGGCCCTGATGGTCGTCTTCCGGAACTTCGTACGGGCCAAGGCGGGCGAGGAGGGGCTGCGCGCCTGGGAGGCGCGCTGGGAACAGGACGCCGCGTTCCGCCGCGGTGTCCGGGTGCTCACCGCGGTCTGGGGCGCGGCCAGCCTGCTCAACGCCCTCGCCCAACTGGCCTTCGCCTACCTCCTGCCCGTCGACACCCGCCCCGGCGGCCATGAACCTGAGCTGGCCGGTGATCGCCGCGCCGCTGCTCCTGTTCCACCTCGGGTACACCAAGCGCCACGCCCTGCGGGCCTGACCGGAACGGACCGTGCCATGACCGCCGAGACCGCCGTGACCGCAGCACCCGTCGCGGCCCCCGAGAGCACAGAGCCCGCCGCGGCCCCCGACCGGCTGCGGCTGTTCGCCGAACCCAACCTCGACCTCCAGACCCGCGCCGCCCTCGGCGCGACCGCCTACCGGGCCGCCGAGGTTGGGGAGGTGCTGGCCGCCGTCGACCGCGTCAACCGCGCCGGGCTCTCCGGCCGCAGCTACCACGAGGAGTTCCTCGCCCTCGACCGCCGCACCGCCACCGGCGCCGAGGACGCCCTCCGCTCCGGTCGCACGGCCGACGCCCGTGACGCCTACCTTCGTGCCGCCAAGTACCTCTCCCTCGCCCTGTTCTCCGTCCTCGCGAGCGCGCGCCCGGCCGACGAGCCGGCCGTCTTCGCCGAGATGCGCGCCTGCTGGCACCGCGCCGGCGACCTCCTCGACCCGCCCGTCCAGCGCCTGCGCATCCCGTACGAGGACATCGGACTGCCCGCCTACCTGCTGACTCCGCCGGGCCGGCCCGAGCGCCGCCCCACCCTCGTCCTGGTCAACGGCAGCGACGCCCAGAGCATCGACCTCTACTGCTTCGGTGCCCGCGCGGCCGTCGAACGCGGCTGGAACGCCCTCGTCCTGGAGGGGCCCGGGCAGGGATCCCTGCTCTTCGAGCACGGCATCCCGTTCCGCCCGGACTGGGAACACGTCGTCCGTCCCGTCGTCGATCACCTCCTCAGCGATCCGTCCGTCTCGCCCCTCGTCGACCCCGACCGGATCGCCCTGACCGGCTGGAGCATGAGCGGCATCCTGGCCATCCGCGCCGCGGCCTTCGAGCCCCGTCTCGCCGCCGTGGTCGCCGATCCGGGCGCCGTCGACAACTGGCTCGCCTGGCCCGAGGTCTGGCGCCGGCTCGTCGACGGGCCCGACCGAAGCGACCCCGAGGCCGTCAACCGGCACTGGCGGCGGGCCGTCCTCCCCGAGCTCGGCCCCGCCACTCCCCTGCTGGCCAAGCGCGCCGAGATCTTCGGCACCCGGTTCCTCCACGACGCCCGCGCCGGACGCGCGCCGCAGGACTTCTGGCAACTCGCCCGTACCATCCGCCGGTTCCGCTGCGACGACGTGGCGCACCTCGTCACCTGCCCCACCCTGGTCCTCGGTTACGAGGCCGAAGCCCTCGTCCCGGGCCAGGACACCCGGCTCTACGACCTCCTCCGCTGTCCGAAACAGCACACCGTCCTCACCGCCGCCCAGGGCGCCGGTGACCACTGCGCTCCCATGGCGCCGCAGCTGCGCAACGCCGTGGTGCTCGACTGGCTGGAGCGGACCCTGGCCTGAGGCCCTTCTCGGCCCGCTCCCCTCCCTCCTCTCCCTACCGGCCCATCGCCACCACCGCCTCCGCGACCCGGCCCGCGCCGTCCTCCTCGGACATCGCGCGGGCCGCCTCCTGCGCCCCGTCCCGCAGCCGCTGCTCCCCGACGGCCCGGCGGAGGGCCTCCGCCAGCCGGTCGGCGGTCAGGTCGGCGAACCGGAGCGGAGCGGTGGCGGCCCCGAGCCGGGCGAGCCGGGCGGCCCAGAACGGCTGGTCCGCCGTCACCGGGACGGGGACGCTCGGCACGCCGGCGCGCAGTGCCGCGGCCGCCGTCCCCGCACCCGCGTGGTGCACGACGGCCGCCATGTGCGGGAACAGCCGCGCGTGCGGCAGTTCGCCGACCGTCAGCACGTCGTCCCCCGCCCCGGCCATCCCCGCCCAGCCGGCCTGCACCACGCCCCGGACGCCCGCCCGCCGCAGGGCCTCCACCGCCAGCGTGCTCAGCCGCTCCCCCTGCCCGGCCGCCATGCTGCCGAAGCCGATGAACACCGGCGGCGGCCCGGACCGCAGGAAGTCCTCGACCTCCGCCGGGAGGCGGTAGTCCTCCGGCACGTGCGGCCACCAGTTGCCGACCACCCGCAGCCCCTCCCGCCAGTCGGCCGGGCGCGGTACGACGGTCGGGCTGAACCCGTGCAGCACCGGCCAGTGCGCCCGCTCCACGGCCCGTCGGCGCGCGGTCTGGGAGAGCGCCGGGAGGCCGAGCCGCGACCGCAAGCGGCGTGCGGCCTCGGCGTGCAGGCGGTCGACGACCCGCTGGCCGAGCGCCCCCGCCGCCCGGTTGCCCCAGCTCCCCAGCGAGCGGCCGCCCCCGACCACCGGCGGGAACTCCCGCGTGGGCAGTGTGGGTTGCAGGTAGGCCCCCAGGCTGGGGACGTCCATCGCCTCCGCGAGGTGCCAGCCCAGCGGTGCGGTGGTGGTGCTGAGCAGGAGCAGATCGGCTCCGGGCGCCGCCGCGTCCGCGAGCGCGTCGCCGAGCCGCCCGATGAACGCCGCGGCCCGCGCGAGCAGGTCGGAGCGCCCGCCCGTCGACTCGGTGCCCGCCCCGCGCGGGTCGACCGGGAGCGGGCGGAAGCCGAGGCCGCTGCCGGCCACCAGCTCGCGGAAGGTCTCGGGCGCCGCGAGCGCGACCTCGTGCCCCGCACCGCGCAAGTGCGCCCCGAGACCGGTGTAGGGGGCGACGTCGCCGTGCGATCCGGCGGCCATGACGAGGATCCTCATCGGGCCGCCTCCTCGGGGTTGCCGAGGCCGTCGAGGTTGTCAAGGCCGCCGAGGCCGTCGAGGTCTCCAAGGTCTCCGAGGTCGCCGCCCCCGCCGAGCCGTTCGGCGTTGGCGCCGATGGCTGCGCGGAGGTACCCGGCCAGGCCGGGGCGCTGCTCGGCCGGCGGGACGACGAGGGCGAAGGCGCGGGCGTCCGCCTCGTAGTCGTCGGCGATCCGGCAGTGCGTCTCCGGCAGGCAGGGCGTGAACCACCGGGTGATGTGCTGCCGGTGCTGCTCCGCGAGGTCCAGCACCGTCGTGTGGTCGACCGGCAGCCCCTCGTCGAAGGCTGCCAGCAACCGGACGCGCCACCGCGCGGCCTCCGCCATCAGCCGCTGCCAGTCCTCCTTGGAGTGGGTGGCGGCGCGGGCCAGGGCCTCCCGGTGGCCCTCCCGCTCGCCCCACTTGAGGTGGGCGTCGGCGGCGTAGCTGAGGTCGAAGACCACGTCCCCGAAGACCTCGAAGCGCTCCTCCGGGGTCAGCTCGACCCCGGTGCGCTGGACCTCGATGGCCCGCTCGGCGACGTCGACCAGCTTCTGCAACCGGGCGATCTGCTCGGTCAGGGCCTGGCGTCTCGCCAGCAGGTGGTCGAGCGCGTTGGCCTGCGGGTCCGCCAGGATGTCGGCGACCTCGTCGAGCGGGAAGCCGAGCTCCCGGTAGAAGAGGATCTGCTGGAGCCTGGCGAGGTCCCCGCCGTTGTAGAGCCGGTAGCCGGCCGGGCTGCGCTCACTGGGCGAGAGCAGCCCGGACCGGTCGTAGTAGTGCAGGGTCCGGATCGTGACCCCGGCGAAGCCGGAGACCTGGCCCACCGACCAGCTCATGCGTCCCTCCGATCATCCGTGCGTTCGCTGCGTCCCCACCGTGCGGCCTGACGTGGGGTAAGGGTCAACACGCGCAGCTCAGGGGCCCGCTCCGGATGCCGGGTGGCACCTGGGCTCAGGTCTCGCGCTGCGGGTGGTAGGCGCTCTCGGGTATGCCGAACGTCCAGGCGACCCCGGCGCGCGCGGTGCGCGTGCTCGGCGGGACGCGCAGCCAGTAGGTGCGGTGGGTGCCGTCCGGCTCGGGGGTGGAGTTGACCACCTCGACCATCACCACCGGCTCGTCGTCGGGCAGGACGATCCGCCAGAGCACCCCGGTCTCGTCCCGGTGGACGGGCTCGGCGCCGGAGTCGGCCAGGTAGCGCTCGTAGCCGTAGTGCTCCAGCAGGACGCGGCGCAGTTCGGCGTTCTCCTCGGTGCGGATCCGCTCGACGGTGACCCCGGCCAGGCCGGCCAGGAACTCCGGCGGGACGGGCATGCCGCGCCAGGCGTGCAGGGCGAAGCCGTCGGCGTACGCCAGGGCGGGCCCGTCCGCCCGGTCGAGCCGCCCGGCCTCGTCGCGGTGCAGTTCGGTCGGGCGCTCGCTGAGCAGGGCGACGTCCCGGTACGGCCACCACCAGCCGGCCTGCCGGGCCAGCTCGGCGAGCGGTGCGACGGCGTCGGCGCTCGCTCCGGCGGCCTCGAAGGCGGCGAACCAGGGCGCGTCGTGCTGGCCGCGCACGGCGTCCAGCAGGGCGAGCCGGACGGTGGTGCGGCGGGCCCGGGCGTCCTCGGCCACGGCCGCGTCGTCCTCCCGGTCGGCCTCGGGGGCGAGCCGGTCCAGCACGGCGTTGCGCAGCCGGTCGGCGAGCGGGGTGGTGACCGGGCCGAGCTCGCCGCCGGTCAGCGCCCAGTGGCCCGCCCACCCGGCGCCGCCGACCTGCTCGACGGCCCGGCGCCGGGCTTCCTCCCACGGCCGGGTGCGCACGGCCTCGCGCACGCTCTGCGCGCCGGCGGCCCGCAGCTCCAGCGCCGCCTCGGTCGCGGCGAGCGGCGAGCCGAACCAGCAGACGGCCGCGGGCTCGGGC
>NZ_JBEXJK010000384.1:0-7818 GCF_040609095.1 Kitasatospora sp. NPDC004799 | reverse complement strand
GGCACCGGACGGCGGCCGTTGCCGGAGCCGCCGGAGCTGCCGGACCCACCCGGCTGACGTGGCGTGGTCACCGGCCGGCACCCCCGCTCGGCTTGGCGGTCGCGGCGGGCGAGACCGGGTTGAGCTGGATCACCGAGTCACCGGCGGACGCCGCCGGGGTCGGCACCGGCGGCGGGGCGGCCGGCGAGGGGGCACCGCTCGGCTGCGGCGCGGCCGGCGACGGCCCGGCGGCGGGCTGGGCCGCACCGGGCTGGGTGGCACCGGGCTGGGCCTTGGTCGGCCACGGCTCGGCCGTGGAGCGCTTGACCGGCGGGCTGTCCTGCGCCGGGCCCGGGGTGCCGACCACCTTGCCGCCGTTCGGGACGTCCAGGAAGGCCATCCCGCCGGCCGGGACCATGCCCAGCTCGGCGGCGCGCCTGGCCAGCGCGTCCGGGGCCGAGCTCTGGTCGATCTCGTGCTGGAGGCTCTGCTGCTCGTCGGTCGCCACGGTGGTCTGCTTCTGCAGCCGGGACAGCTCGAAGGAGCCCTCGTTGAGCGCGGTGTTCAGCGCGAGCAGGCCGAGCAGCCCGGCCGCCAGCAGCACCACGACGAGCACCGCGAACGGCGTGCGCCCCCGTACCGGACGCCTGCCCGGCCGGACCGTGATCCGCGCCCTGCCCTGCCCGGGGAGTCCTCCCCGCCCCGCCCGGACCTCACCGGCCACCGGCCCCACTGCTCTCCTCCGCCCTTCGGACCCCGCCGGGGCCGTTCGTCAGCCCCGCTTGCTACGGTCCCTGATCCTCTCCGCCACCCGCAGACGTACGGGCGCGGCGCGCCGGTTCTCCTCGATCTCCTCCTCGGTGGCCAGCTCGGCACCGCGGGTGATCAGTTTGAGCCAGGGCTGGTGCTCCTCCGGGATGAACGGCAGCCCCGGCGGGGCGGTGCTGGTGGCACCGGCGGCGAAGTACTGCTTGACCAGCCGGTCCTCCAGCGACTGGTAGGACATCACCGCGATCCGGCCGCCGACCGCGAGGACGTCCAGCGCCCCCGGGATCGCCCGGTCCAGGACCTCCAGCTCGCCGTTGACCTCGATCCGCAGCGCCTGGAACGTCCGCTTGGCCGGGTTCCCGCCGGTCCGACGGGTCGCCGCCGGAATGGCGTTCCGCACCAACTCGACCAGACGCGCGCTGGTGGTGAACGGTTCCTTCTCCCGCTCCCGCAGGATCACCGAGGCGATCTTCCCGGCGAACCGCTCCTCGCCGTACACCTTGAGGATCCGGGCGAGGTCGCCGTGGCTGTAGGTGTTCAGCACCTCCGCCGCGCTGATCCCCCGGGTCTGGTCCATCCGCATGTCCAGCGGCGCGTCCTGGGCGTACGCGAAGCCGCGCTCCGCCTCGTCCAGCTGCATCGAGGAGACGCCGAGGTCGAACAGGATGCCGTCCACCTCGTCGATGCCCAGGCGCTCCAGCACCTCGGGGATCTCGTCGTAGACGGCGTGCACCAGGGTGGCCCGGTCGCCGAACGGGGCCAGCCGCTCGCCGGAGAGCTTCAGCGCGGCGGGGTCGCGGTCCACCGCGACCAGCCGGACGTCCGGGAACTGGGTCAGCAGTGCCTCGCTGTGCCCGCCGAGGCCGAGGGTGGCGTCCACCACGACGGCGCCGGGCCGCGAGATCGCCGGGGCCAGCGCGTCCATGCACCGCTGGAGCATCACCGGAACGTGCTTGGGGCCCGGTTCGTTGGTGGTCATGCGCGGTGGCGCCCTTCCTCGGTGCGGAGCAGCCCGACGTCCGGGAGCTGCGACCATTCTCGCCCACCGTGCCCCGGCACGACGAAGCGGCCCGTGGTCCCCGCCCGCTCGAGGGGAAGGTCGTGACCGCCCGGCGCCGGGGAAGGTGCGCCAGGTGGGCACGGAGCGGGTGGAGGCCACGGACCGCGTCGACCGGGCCGCACCGGCCGGGAAGGGCCCGTTGACGGGCCCCGGCGGGTGTGCTCCACTGCGCCACGAACTCTATCGCGCGGGCCCTGCCAGTCAATGGTCCGCTCCGGCGCACCACCCGGGCGGCGGTACGGATCACCGCAGGTCGCGGCCGTCGGCGCGGTCCGGCGACGGTACGGATCGGGGGCCTTCGGCGGCGGGCGCGCGCCCCCTCCCCGCCCCGCGTGCGGGCCATCCGGGAGCAGCCCGGACAAACCCTCCTGTTGTGGCTATGCACTCGATCACAACACTCTGTTCTGTAGCTCCTCGCCCCACCGCGCGGGCCCGATCCCCACTAACGTCGCCACCATGACAGTGACACCCGACCGGCCCTCGCCGAACGCCGCTGCCGACCCCGCCAGACCCACCGTCATCGACCGCTTCGTCACGGCCAACCGCACCTACGCGGTGACCTTCCAGGACGGCGGCATGGACGCCCGCCCGGTGCAGCGGATCGCCGTGGTGGCCTGCATGGACGCCCGCCTGGACCTGTTCGCGGCGCTCGGCCTCGAACTCGGCGACGCCCACGTCATCCGCAACGCCGGCGGTGTCGTCACCGACGACACCATCCGGTCCCTGACCATCAGCCAGCGCGCCCTCGGCACCCGCTCGATCGCGCTGATCCACCACACCGGCTGCGGCCTGCTCGGGCTCACCGAGGACTTCCGCCGCGAGCTGGAGCTGGAGGTCGGCCAGCGCCCGCAGTGGGCGGTGGAGGCCTTCGTCGACCTGGACGGCGACGTCCGCCAGTCCATGCAGCGCGTCCGCACCTCTCCCTTCCTGCCGCACACCGACGACGTCCGCGGCTTCGTCTTCGACGTCCACACCGGCCTCCTGCGCGAGATCCGCTGAGTCCTCCTCCCGGCCCCAGCCCGGCCAACGCCGTCCGGGCATTCACGCGCCTCCTCATGGTGACTTCTGGCCACCGCACGGGGGAGAATGCGCCTGCCGGTCGGACCCCGAACCACCTGGGGCGGCCAGGCCGCAGGCCGCGCTTCCCGGCGCCGGGATCCTCCTTCGGAACCGCCCCCGGGACGGCCGCGTCAAGCATGGGGTGGGGTCCGGCCTCGGGACGGGGCGGGCACAGGGTGCCAGGGAGCGTAAACGGGTGACGAGTTACAACGATCAGGCCGGACTCGGCAGTCCTGCGGGGGGCGAGCAGCAGAGGGCGAACGGGTTCCGGCCGGTCGGACTCCCCGAGCTCGCCGCGGTCGTCGACCGGGTCCGCGCCAACGTCGAGAGCGTGATCGAGGGCAAGCCGGAGGCCGTCCGGATCGCCCTGACCGTCCTGCTCGCCGAGGGCCACCTGCTGCTGGAGGACGTGCCCGGCGTCGGCAAGACCATGCTGGCCAAGGCGCTCGCCCGCTCGCTCGACTGCACCGTGCGCCGCATCCAGTTCACGCCCGACCTGCTGCCCTCGGACGTCACCGGCACCAACATCTACGACCAGCAGCGGCACGACTTCGAGTTCCGCCCGGGCGCGATCTTCGCCCAGGTCGTGGTCGGCGACGAGATCAACCGCGCCTCGCCCAAGACCCAGTCGGCGCTGCTGGAGTCCATGGAGGAGCGCCAGGTCACCATCGACGGCACCAGCTACGAGCTGCCCTCGCCGTTCATGGTCGTGGCCACCCAGAACCCGGTCGAGATGGAGGGCACCTACCCGCTGCCGGAAGCCCAGCGCGACCGCTTCATGGCCCGGATCTCGATCGGCTACCCCAGCCCCGAGGCCGAGCTCGCGATGCTGGACGTGCACGGCGGCGCCAGCCCGCTGGAGGACCTCCAGCCGGTCGCGCACGCCTCCGACATCCTCAAGCTGATCGACCTGGTCCGCACCGTGCACATCGCCGACCCGGTCCGCCGCTACGCCGTCGACCTGGTCGGCGCCACCCGCACCAGCCCCGAGCTGCGCCTGGGCGCCTCGCCGCGCGCGACCCTGCACCTGGTCCGGGCCGCCCGTGCCGCCGCCGCGCTGGACGGCCGCGACTACGTGACCCCGGACGACATCCAGCGCCTCGCCGTCCCGGTCCTGGCGCACCGTCTGATGCCGACCGCCGAGACCCAGCTCAGCCGCCGCACCTCCGAGCACATCGTGGCCGACCTGGTCGCCCGGCTGCCGCTGCCGCGCCCGCAGGGCGGCCCGGCCGTCCGGAGGGGCTGAGGTGGCCCAGTCCGACTCGGCATCGGGACTGCGGGCCGGGTTCCGCGGTCTCACCACCCGGGGGCGGTCCTTCCTCGCCGCCGGGGTCACCGCGGTGGTCTGTTCCTACCTGCTCGACCAGGACGCCCTGCTGCGCGTCGGCGTCCTGCTCGCCGCGCTGCCGCTGGTCGCCGTGGTGGTGGTCGCCAACACCCGCTACCGGGTGGCCAGCGGACGCCGGCTCAGCCCGCGCCGGGCGATCGCCGGCCAGGAGGCCCGGGTCCACCTGCGGGTCGACAACGTCTCCCGGGTGCCCACCGGGGTGCTGCTGCTGGAGGACAAGGTCCCGTACGTGCTCGGGCCGCGCCCGCGCTTCGTGCTGGACCGGGTCGAGCCGCGCGGCCACCGCGAGGTCTCCTACCGGGTCCGCTCCGACCTGCGCGGCCGCTACCCGCTCGGGCCGCTCCAGCTGCGGCTGTCCGACCCGTTCGGGATGTGCGAGGTCACCCGCGCCTTCACCGCCTCCGACGTCCTCACCGTCGTCCCCCAGGTCCAGGCGCTCCCCGCGGTACGGCTCAGCGGCGAGTGGATCGGCCAGGGCGAGAGCCACAGCCGCACCCTGGCGCTGGCCGGCGACGACGACGTGATCCTGCGCGAGTACCGGCCCGGCGACGACCTGCGCCGGGTGCACTGGCGCTCCACCGCCAAGTACGGCGAGCTGATGGTGCGCCGCGAGGAGCAGCCCCAGCAGGCCCGGGCCACCGTCCTGCTGGACACCCGGGAGATCGCCCACCGGGGCAGCGGCCCCGCCTCCTCCTTCGAGTGGGCGGTCAGCTGCGCCGCCTCCGTCACCGTGCACCTGCTGGAGCGCGGCTACCAGACCCGGCTGCTCACCGACGCCGGGCAGTCGGTGCCCGGGCCGGGCACGGGCGGCCACAGCACCGCCGACGCCTCCGGGCTGATCCTGGACGCCCTCGCCGTCGCCGACCTGTCCGACGGCGGCACCCTCTCCCGCGCCGAGGACCCGCTGCGCACCGGCGGCGAGGGCCTGCTGGTCGCCGTCCTCGGCGAGCTGGACGACGCCCAGGCCACCCGGCTGGGCCGGCTGCGCAGCCGGGCCGGCGGGGCGATCGCCTTCCTGCTGGACACCGGCACCTGGGCCGGCCTGCGGATGCTCGCCCCGGACACCGGCGGCGACGACTTCCGGGCCCGGGTCCGGCAGCTGCGCGAGTCCGGCTGGACGGTGGTCCCGGTGCGCGCCGGGGACTCCGTACCGGACCTGTGGCGGGCCGCCGACGGCAGCAGGACGACCGCCCCCTACCGAGAAGAGGCCGGCGCGTGACCACCCGGGCCAAACTGACCGCGTACTCGGCGCTGGCCACCGCCCTCGCCGCGCTGTGCATGATGCCGCTGCTCACCACCCGCGGCTGGCTCACCCAGGCCGCCCTGGTGATCGCCGTGATCGCCGCGGTCGGCGCGGGCCTGCGCCGCTCCCCGCTGTACCGCTGGACGGTGCCGGTCGTGCAGCTGCTGGCGCTGTTCCTGCTGATGCTGCTCGGCTTCGCCGGCGCCGGCGGGGTGCTGCCCGGACCGGCCACGATGCGGGTCCTGGACGAGGTCTTCACCTCCGGCCTGGACGACATACAGCAGTACGCCATCCCGGCTCCGCCCACCGCCGGACTGCGGCTGATCCTGGTCTCGGCGATCGGTCTGATCGCCGTCGCGGTGGACACCGTCGCGGTGACCTACCGGCGCTCGGCGCTGGCCGGGCTGCCGCTGCTGGCGCTGTACTCGGTCGGCAACGGCCTGGCCGGGGAGCACGGCAGCTGGGTCTGGTTCGCCACCGCGGCGGCCGGCTACCTGCTGCTGCTGTTCGCCGAGGGCCAGGACCGGGTCTCCCGCTGGGGCCGGGTGTTCTACGGCGGCGCCCGCGGCTCCGTGGAGTCCGGCCGGGTCAGCCCGGGCGGCCGACAGGTCGGCGTGCTGGCCCTGGCGGTGGCGCTGCTGCTGCCGGTGGTCCTGCCGCAGTGGAGCTTCGGGCTGCTGCAGTCCGACTCCGGCGAATCGAAGGGCAAGGGCTCCGGCGGGAGCGTGGCGACCAGCCTCGACCCGCTGGTCAGCCTGGAGGCCGCGATCTCCAAGCCGACCGACGCGGAGCTGCTCACCTATACCCTGGACACCCCGCTGGCCGACCAGGTCTACCTGCGGACCGGCTCGCTCGACCAGTTCGACGGCACCAACTGGAAGCTCGGCAGCACCACGGTCAGCGACCTCCCGGTGACGATGCCCAACCCCGAGGGCCTGCGCAACGCCCAGGTCCCGCGGATCGAGGGCGACTTCACGATCGGCGACAAACTGGAGGCCAGCTGGCTGCCGATGCCCTACCCGGCCGCCTCCGTCCAGGTCCCCAACCGGGCCGACTGGAAGCTCGACCAGCTGACCCGGACCGTCCTGCCGGCCAACGACAAGGCGATCCGCGGCCTGCGGTACCACGTCAGCGCCCTGGACCTGCGGCCCACCGCCGACGAGCTGCGGCTCGCGGCCGCCGCGCCGTCGGACGTCAGTGAGCGCTACACCGCCGTCCCGGCCGACCTGCCCTCGCTGGTCGCCGAGAAGGCCAGGTCCGTCACCGCCCGCGCGCAGAACGACTACGACCGGGCGACGGCGCTGGTCAACTGGTTCACCGGGCCGGACTTCACGTACGACACCGCGGTCAGCGGCGGCACCGGCAGCAACGCCATCGCCGTCTTCCTGCGCGACCGCCGGGGCTTCTGCGTGCACTACGCCTCCACCATGGCGGCGATGGCTCGGGTGCTGAAGATCCCGGCCCGGGTGGCCGTGGGCTTCACCCCCGGCGACAACAAGGGCGGCAACGTCTACTCGGTGACCGGCCGGATGTACCACGCCTGGCCCGAGCTGTACTTCACGGGCTACGGCTGGCTGCGCTTCGAGCCGACCCCGAGCCGCGGCGTCCCGACCCGCTACACCGAGACGTCCAGCGCCCCGACCAGCGCGCCGACCCAGCAGGCGACCGCCGCCCCGCAGCCCTCCTCGGCCGCCCCGGCGCCGACCGCCGGCTCGGACTGCACGCCCAAGCAGCGCCAGCTGGGCGAGTGCGGCGCCCAGGACAAGGCCGTCGCCAAGGCCGCAGAGGAGTCCTGGCTGCTCTCCGGCCAGGTGCTCGGCACCCTGGCCGGGGTGCTCGCACTGCTCGCACTGCTGCTCGCGCCGATGGTCTGGCGCGCCGCCGTGCGCCGTCGCCGACTGGGCGGCGGCGGGCGGCGCGGGCCCGGCGGGGGCGGTCCGGCGGAGCTGACCGACACCCAGGTGCTGGCCGCCTGGGACGAGCTGGTCGACTCCGCCTGGGACCTCGGAATTCCCCCGGACGAGTCACGCACCCCGCGGTCGGCGGCCCGTCGGATCGCCGAGGAGGCGCGGCTGGACGAGGACTCGGCGGCGGCCACCGGCCGACTGGCGCTGGCCACCGAGCGGGTGCTCTACGCCCCGCCCGGCCGGCCCGCCCCGGCGCCGCTGGCCGCCGACGTCCGGACCGTGCGGCGCGGGCTGCGGGCGACCGCCGGCCGAGCCGGGCGGACCAGGGCGCTGCTGCTGCCGCCGTCCTCGGCGCAGCTGTGGTGGACGAGAAGGGTCACCGCATCGGTGCGCTGGAGTCCGTCTACGTCGAGACGGCCAGCGACGAGCCGTTCTTCGCCACCGTCGCGGTCGG
>NZ_JBEXJK010000383.1:0-7826 GCF_040609095.1 Kitasatospora sp. NPDC004799 | reverse complement strand
GTACGGCGGGAGCACCCCCTGAGCCCTGCCGAGGAGGAACCGGCGGGCGAGCCCCGGCCGCCGGAGGCGCGCTCCTGGACCGACTAGATCGCCAAGTTCCGCGCCCCATGGCGGACATGCGGGCGTTCCGGGACGCGGTCATCGACCGGGCGGCGGCCGAGCCGGGCGGCCCGGCCGGCGACCTGGCCCGCGACCTGGCCGAGGGCCTGCGGGTGCGCACGGCGGTGCTGCTGGAAGGGCCCAGCGACCTCGCGGCCGTCGAGGCGCTGGCCGCGCGCCACGGCCGGGACCTGGCCGCCGAGGGGGTCTGCGTCGTCCCGATGGGCGGGGCGATGAACGTCGGCCGCTTCGCCGCCCTCCTCGGGCCGGCGGGCCTGGGCCTGCGCCTGGCCGGGCTGTGCGACGAGGGCGAACAGGGCTTCTACCGACGCGGCCTCGAACGGGCCGGCGGGCCGCACGACGCCTTCTTCGTCTGCGCGGCGGACCTGGAGGACGAGCTCATCCGCGCGCTGGGCGTGCCCCGGGTCGAGGAGGTCCTCCGGGCCGAGGGCGACCTCCCGGCCTGGCGGATCTTCGGGCGCCAGCCCGCCCAGCAGGACCGGCCGCCGCACCAGCGGCTGCGGCGCTTCCTCGGCACGAAGAAGGGGCGCAAGATCCGCTACGGCCGGCTGCTGACCGAGGCCCTCGACCCCGACCGCGTCCCCGCACCCCTCCAGGGCCTGCTCCGCCACCTCTGAACGCCGGCCCGCACCCACCCCCCTGCCCCGCCCCGGGAATCCCGCTCCGGCATCCGGGTGAAATGGCGCGGAGTCGCCCGGCGTGAATGGCAGCCGGGTCCGACGCTGCCAGAATGCAATTTCCCTGAGGTCCACCCGCACAGGCGGTGCCACCGGACAGTCGGAGCGGAACATGCGAATCATTCGACCACGCAGCAGTTCGGAAAGCGCCCCCGAGGTGGATTCGGGCCCGCTCCCGTGGACGCTCATGTATCACTCGGTGACGGCGGCGACCGAGGACCCGTATCTGATCACCGTCGGTCCCGCGCGGTTCCGCCGCCAGCTGCGCTGGCTGTCCGCCCGCGGCCTGCGCGGGGTGTCGGTGGGGGAGCTGATGCGCTCCCACCGGGAGGGCGGCGCCGCCGGCCTGGTCGGGCTCAGCTTCGACGACGGCTACCGCGACTTCGTGGAGGAGGCCATGCCCGCCCTGGCGGAGCACGGCTTCACCGCGACGGTCTACGTGGTGGCCGACCGGCTCGGCGGCTACAACGACTGGGACCGGCAGGGCCCGCGCAAGCCGCTGATGACGGCGCACCAGGTCCGCGAGGCCGCCGCCGCCGGGGTGGAGATCGGCTCGCACGGGCTGACCCACCGGCGGCTGGCGGGCCTGGCCGCACGGGACCTGGCGGCCCAGGTCGCCGACAGCCGCCACGTGCTGGAGGACCTCACCGGCGGGGCCGTCGACGGGTTCTGCTACCCGTACGGCTCGCTCGACGCCGCCGCGGTCGAGGCGGTGGCCGGGGCCGGCTACGCGTACGGCTGCGCGGTCAGCCCCGGCGCCCACAGCGGGGTGTACGCGCTTCCCCGCTGCTACGTCGGCGACCGGGACGGACCGCTGCACCTGGCCGCGAAGCTGGTGCGCGACCGCTGGCGGCGCTGACCGGCGGTCAGCGCGCGGCGGCGGGCTCCAGGCGCAGCCAGGACTCGTGCCACAGCAGGGCGCAGCGCCGGTCGCAGCCGGTGGTGAGCGGCTCGCCGCCGCAGCGCAGACCGTCCAGGATGAACCAGCGCCCCCCGGTGGGGTGCTGCCACCAGGCCAGGGACCGGTGGCGCAGCTCGACGGCGCCGTGCCGGGTCCCGGCGTGGCGCTCCATCCCCGGCTGGAACGGGACGCCGTGCAGGCGCCCGTCGGGGCCGAGGGTCGCGTGGATCTCCGCGAGGCTGCGCACCGTCGCCCACAGGGTGACGGCCCGGGGGGCGGGCACCGGCGCGGGGGCGGGCTCCAGCCATTCGTCGCGGAACAGCAGCGCGCAGTCCATCCCGCAGCCCTGGGCCCCGTCGGCGCCGTGGCAGGTGGCGCCGGCCAGGGCGACGGTGCCCGACAGGCGCCGCACCCGGTAGTGGTCGTCGATCATGCGGCGCACGATCCGTTCGACCTGGTAGACGCCGCCGCAGAACGACCACTGGCTGCGGGTGAACCACAGGCCGCGGTGGCAGTCCCTCTCGTCGAGGGTGGCGCGCACCGCGGCCTCGTCCTTCACCCGGACCCAGTCCCCCTCGGCGAAGCGGGAGGGCCGGCCGGGCGCCGGGACCTCGGCGCGGCGCTCGCGCAGGCCCTCGCGGACGATCCGGGCGCGGCGCACGACACCGAGCGGGGGAAGGTCGCGCAGCGGCAGGCTCTTGTACTGGCACCGGTTCGCGGCGGTCCCGCAGCGCAGCTCCGCGGTACGGGTGAACCGTGATTCCTCGACGGCCATCAATGAAATCCCATCGGGTCGGAGATATCGGCAAAGGCTAGCGCACCCCGTCTTTTGCGCGCTGGCTCGCCGGACCCTTTCGACGCCATGTCGAGAGAAATAACACTAGACGCACTAAGGCTCTTATGGGGTGAAAACCCGGCAATTCTGCGGAGTTCCTGTTCATGTGCGTGTAATGTTCCCAGTGTTGCCGAGGTGGAGTGGCCGAGTGGCGAGGCGACGGCTTGCAGGGCCGTTCAGATGGGTTCGATTCCTATCTCCACCTTTTCTCCTTTTCCCGGCGTTTCCCGGCTTTCCCCGGTGCGCCGCCTCATCCGGCCGCGTCGACGAGGGCCCGGAGCACGCGCCGGGGGTCCTCGGCGAGCCGGTTGCAGACGTAGAGCCACCACTGGGTGCCGAAGACGACGTACTCGCGGGTGGGGTGGCCGCGCTCGGCCAGGGTGTCGAGGAGGTCGGGCCCGAGCCCGAGGAGCGTCTCGAACTCCCACGGCGCGTTCGCGCGGCCGCTCCCGCCGAGGTGGCGGGCGATCCGGTCGGTCAGCTCCCGGTCGTGGGTGGCGAAGGAGCACGGGTGGCCCGAGTCGGCCAGGTGCTGCGCGTACCCCAGGTAGGCGGCGGCCAGGGCCGGCGACTCGCGGGGGAGCGCGACGGCCTCGGGTTCGAGGAAGGCGCCCTTGACCAGGCGGATGCGGCCGGGGCGGCCGAGCAGCTCCGGCAGGTCGTCGGCGGTGCGGTGCAGGCGCGCCTGGACGGTGACGCCCACGTGGTCGAAGCGCTCGCACAGCCGGCGGTGCAGGTCCAGAACGGCGTCGGTGCGCTCGGAGCCCTCGGCCGAGACCATCAGCTCCCGTCCGGTGGCGGCGCAGGCCTCGGCGAGACGGGAGGCGTTGGCCAGCGCGAGCCCGGCGTCGACGGCGAGGCCGATGTGGGACAGGTCGAGGGAGATCGAGCAGCCGGGCGGCAGCAGCTGGGCGGCGGCGAGGAACACCTCGGTCTCCTCGGTGGCCTGCCGCGGGTCACGGCAGCTCTCGCCCAGGTACTCGACGCTCACCCGGTGGCCGGCCGCCCGGACGCGCTGCGCGCGGTCCACGGCGTCGGGCAGGGTCTCGCCGGCCGTGTACCGCCGGGCGACCCTGCGGGCCGGCGGCCCCAGGAGCGGGTCGCCGGGGACGCGCCACTTCAGGTCCTCGTCGAGCGCGAGCGCGCGCAGGACCTGGGCCGCCTGCGCGAAGAGGGCGGCGCCGGTGTCGGGGTCGGTAGCGGGGGAGGGGTCGGTAGCGGGGACGGGGGCGGTAGCGGGGGCGGGGTGGTGCGTGGTCATCGGGTGCCTGGCCGTTCGGGTGGTGCGGGAAAGGGGGACACCGGTGAGCCTTCCAGGGCGGGGCGCCCCCGGGCAGTGGCAGAAACGACGGTTAGGCTGGAATTCCCGCCACCTGTGAGAGGAACCCGAAGCCGATGCTCCGCGACGTCGCCGTCCTGGCCCTCGACGGCGCCCACGCCTTCGAACTGGGCGTGTTCTGCGAGGTCTTCGGCATCGACCGCGGCGACGACGCGCTGCCCGGCTACGACTTCGCGCTCGTCTCGGCCACCGGCGCCGCCGTGGCGACCCGGCACGGCTTCGAGGTGCGGGCCCCGTACGGGCCGGAGCGGCTGGCCTCGGCGGACCTGATCTGCGTCCCGGCCTACGACCCGCGGGTGCCGCAGCCGGAGGCCCTGGCCGAGGAACTGCGGGCCGCCGTGCGGCGCGGCGCCCGCGTCCTGAGCATCTGCACCGGCGCCTTCCTCCTGGGCCGAGCCGGGCTGCTGGACGGGCGGCGCTGCACCACCCACTGGCGCTACGCCGGGGAGCTGGCCCGCCGCCACCCCCGGGCCCGGGTCGAGTCCGACGTGCTGTACGTCGACGAGGACCCGGTCATCACCGGGGCCGGCACCGCCGCCGGCGTCGACACCTGCCTCCACCTGGTCCGCAAGGAGCACGGCAGCGCCGTCGCGAACGCGATCGCCCGCCGGATGGTCGCGCCCCCGCACCGCGACGGCGGCCAGCGGCAGTACCGCGAACGCCCCGTGCCCCGGGAGCGGACCGGCTCCCTCTCCCCGGTCCTCGCCTGGATCGAGGCCAACCTCGACCGGGAGCTGACCGTCGCGGCGATGGCCCGCCGGGCCGGCCTCTCCGAGCGGACCTTCGCCCGGCGCTTCCGCCAGGAGACCGGGACCACCCCGCTGCAGTGGCTCACCGGCCAGCGCGTCCTGCTCGCCCAGCACCACCTGGAGACCACCGACGACCCGGTCGCCGCCATCGCCCACCGCGCGGGCCTCGGCACCGTCGACAACCTCCGCCACCACTTCGCCCGCCGCCTCGGCACCACCCCCCACGCCTACCGCCGCACCTTCGGAGCCCCGGCCCCCGGGGCCGCCACCGGCCCCTGATCGTCCGTCACCCGAGGCCGGCCGCCGCCGCCTCCTCCTCCTTCTCGTCCTCCGGAAGCTCGCCCGGCAGGTAATCGAAGCCGCCCCGGCCCGGCACGGCCCGGGCGAGCGCCCGCACCAACGCGGCCGGCGGCGCGGCGAAGACCCGCGGATAGTCCCGCTCGTCCAGCTCCGGCCGGACCGGCCAGGCCAGCCGCTCCCGCTCCAGGTCGAACCGGGTGTCCACGCCCTCCCGGTTGCCCCGGGCGTCCAGCCGGGCCCAACGGCCGTCCAGGTGCACGGCGTTGAGGGCGTGCAGCGCGAACCCGCCCGCGCCGTCCCCCAGCCGCTGGTAGCACAGCCCGGTCGGCACCCCCTGCGCCCGCAGCAGCGCGGCCAGCAGATGGGACTTGCCGTGGCAGATCGCGTCGCCCGCGGCCAGCACCTCGGAGGCGCGGAACGCCCCGCTGTACGCCCCCACATCCGCGGAGTGCGGGACCTCGTCGCGGACGTGGTGGAACGCGGCCTCCGGCGTGGCCAGTTCGGCCGCCAGCCGCCGCACCTCCGGGTGCTGGTGGTCGATCACCCCGTCCGCCACGAGGTAGGCGTCGAGGTCGTCGGTCTCCGGTCGCAGCATCATGCCGCCCACGGTGCCCCACACCCCGCCCCCCGCGTGCGGCATTCCACTCCCTGGACAGGCACCACCGGGGCCCGAAGCCGCCGCGTCCCCGAGGGCCGGCACCGTCCCGGGCCGCGGACATCCGGGTGCGCCCCCGCCCCCGGCCTCGAACGGCCGTGCGGAACCGGCCGCCGGGCGCGGGCGTCCGTCCTTCACGACGGCGGCCGGTGATCACGGCCGCCCCCTGGAAGGAGCACCGTGACGGACCGTACGTCGAAGAGCGCGCCGCGCGCCGGCCGGAGCCGTCTGCGCACCGCCGCGCTGACCGGGTGCGGGGTGCTGCTGCTGGGCCCGGCCGTGCTCGCCCTGGTACGGCTGGCCGGCTGGGACGACGGCACGGTGTGGGCCCTGCCGATGGCCGGCCTCCCGTACGCGGCACTGCTCAGCGTGCTGCTGCTGGCAGCGCTCGCGGCGCTGCGCCGATGGTGGCCGGCCGCCGTCGCCGCCGCACTGGTGGCGCTCCAACTCTGGTGGCTGGTACCCCGGTTCGTCCCGGACGCGGCCGACGCGCCGCCCGCTGCGCCCCGGCTGCGGGTGGCGACCAGCAACAACTTCATGGGACAGGTCTCACCGAAGTCCCTGGTCGACCTGGTGCGCGAGCAGCGGATCGACGTCCTCGCCGTCGAGGAGCAGAGCGACTCCGCCGCCGCCGCGCTGGACGCGGCCGGCATCCGCACCCTGCTGCCGCACCGCGAACGGCCGGCCGGCACCGACACCGCGCTCTACACCCGGCTGCCCGTCAGCTCCGCCGCCGACCCGGCCTGGCCGACCACCAACCTGACCGTCGACGTCGGCGGCCACCCCGTCCAGCTGGTCGCCGTGCACACCTACTACCCGCTCGGCTCCGCCCGCCGCTGGGCCGAGGGCCTGCACGACCTGCGCGCCGCCGCGCCCGGCCGCACCCGCAACGCCGTCCTGCTCGGCGACTTCAACGCCACCCTCGACCACAAGCCGATGCGCGACCTGATCGACACCGGCCTGGCCGACACCCACGAGGAACTCGGCGCCGGCCTCTTCCCGACCTGGCCCCAGGACCACCCCGACTACCCCGCCCCGGCCCTGATCCAGATCGACCACGTCCTGCACGGCCCCGCACTGACCCCCGTCGACGTCTCCGAGCACGCCCTGCCCCGCAGCGACCACCGCGCCGTGGTCGCCGAACTCGCCGTCCTGTCCTGAACAGGGAACACGGGCCGCGGTGGCGGTGACGAGCCGTCGCACACCTCCACCAGGTGTGACATCGGCCACATCCGCCCCGCCGGGCGCCGGCCGGCCACCGGCCGCAACAGGCAAACCCGCAGGTCAACTTCGCCGCCCGGAGGCCCGGACGGATCCGGGGGCTGTGCGAAACGATCTGGCTCCCCGTAGCGGAATGGCCCTAGCCTGCCCGCCATGTCCCAGAACACGAACACCCCGGGTTACCCCGGGCAGCCGGCCGCGCCGGTCGGCGACCCCGCCAAGGTGCAGTACCAGGTGCAGCAGCAGGCGGGTGTCGGGCCGGTCTACGGTGGCGGCGGCACCCTCTTCTCCGAGCCCGTCCTGGTGGTGAACCAGAAGGCCAAGCTGATCGAGCTGACCAACGAGTACGCGGTCTTCGACCAGCGGGGCGCCACGCTGGGATCGGTGGTCCAGGTCGGCCAGAGCGGCCTGCGCAAGGTGATACGGCTGCTCTTCTCGATCGACCAGTACCTCACCCACAAGCTGGAGATCCGCGACGCGCACGGCACCCCGGTGCTGCTGCTGACCCGCCCGGCGAAGTTCATCAAGTCGCGGGTGATCGTGCAGCGTCCGGACGGCCGGGAGGTCGGCCAGATCATCCAGCAGAACGCCATCGGGAAGATCAACTTCGCGCTGGAGGTCGGCGGCCGGAAGATCGGCGCCATCAAGGCGGAGAACTGGCGGGCCTGGAACTTCTCCATCGTCGACGAGACGGACACCGAGGTCGCCCGGATCACCAAGACCTGGGAGGGCCTGGCGAAGACGATGTTCACCACGGCCGACAACTACGTGCTCCAGATCCACCGCCCGCTCCCCGACCCGCTGATCAGCCTCGTCGTGGCGACCGCGCTGACCGTCGACACCGCGCTGAAGCAGGACGCCCGCGGCTTCGGCTGAGCCGCGAGCCGGCCCCAGGGTTGACCGCGACCCGTCCGTCGCCCGGAGCCCCACCCCCGACCGAGCGGCTCCCCGGGGGTGGGGTCCCCGGGAGCTGCGCGATCCGCTTCCCCGGCCGCGCGACCGTCCAGCCGCCCGCTCGGCCGATGGTCC
>NZ_JBEXJK010000382.1:0-7862 GCF_040609095.1 Kitasatospora sp. NPDC004799 | reverse complement strand
GCCGCCGTGCCGCGCTGACCGCGGTCGGCGGGGTCTGCGCCGGGTACGCCGTCCACACCCTGCTCTCCAGCGCCGAACTGGCCGCGCCGGTAGCCGCCGGCGACCAGGGCCGCCCGGTCGGTCTGTTCGGTGCGGAAGCCTTCGCCCGTACGGGTGAGGGCGCAGAGCAGATCGTCCTCGAACGAATCCGGTTCGGACATGGGTGTTCTCCGTCTCCTTGCGTCACGGGGTGCGAGAAGTGCCGTACGGCCAGGGGGGCGCCTCAGCGGATGGCCAGCTCGGTCAGCGAGTCCCCGAGCAGGACGCGCAGCCGGGCCAGCGCCCGGGTGCTGCGGGTGCGGACGGCGCCGGAGGAGACCCGCATGGCCTCGGCGGTCTCCTCGACGCTGCGGTCCTCCCAGTAGCGCAGCACCAGGACCGCGCGGTCCTTGGGCGGCATCCGACCGAGCGCGTCGAGGAGGGTCAGCCGCAGGGTGCTGTCGGGGTCCTGCCCCTCCGGCTCCGGCAGGGCGTCGCTGGGGCGCTCGCCGCTGGAGCGGCGGCGCTGCTGGGCCAGGAAGGTGCGCACCATGACGGTGTGGGTGTAGGCCGCCGGGTTGTCGATCCGGCCGCGGCCGGTGAAGGCGCTGCGCCGCCACAGCACGTACATCCGGCTGAGGGCCTCCTGGACGAGGTCCTCGGCGTAGTGGGTGTCGCCGCTGGTGAGCAGGCAGGCCGAGCGGTACAGGTGGCCCGCCCGGCCGGAGACGAGTTCCAGGAACTCCGCGTCCTTGGCCTCCCGGCCCGTCCCGGTCCACCTCATGCGCCCTGCTCCCCCGCGGTCCGCCCTCCCTGACACTCCATCGATGCGGCGGGCGGGCGGCGGTGTTACAGGTTTTCCGGCGGATTGTCGGCGGGCCGGCTTCCGCGGGGCGCGGGTCGGGCCCGAAGTCGGCCGTACGTCGGGCGTCGAGGGAGCGTCGGCCGGGGATCAGCCGGCGGACTTGCGCCGCTGGTCGCGCAGCACCACGCCGCCGCCGATCAGCAGGGCGACCAGCAGCGCGCCGATCCCGAGGACGTACGTCGCGGTGCGGCCGTCGCGGTCGGCCTGGGTCTCGCCGAGGCCCACCGGGCGCGGCACGATCGGCGCGGCGGCGAGCTGCACCGGGGCGTCCGGGACGGGGGCGAGGGGCGGGTCGGCGGGGGCCTTGGTGACGGCCTTGACCGGGTCCACCACGCCCCAGCCGATGAAGGTGTCCGGGTCGCGCTGGGTGCGCTGCGCGGTCTGCTCGATCCAGGCCCGCACCTGGGCCGCCTTCCAGTCCGGGTGGGCGCCGATCAGCAGCGCGGCGAGCCCGGAGACATAGGGGGCGGCGAAGCTGGTGCCGTTGTCCACGCACTGGCCGCCCCCGGGCACGGTGGACAGCATGTCGACGCCCGGGGCGGCGACCTTCACGAAGCTGCCGTACTGGGAGAACGGCGCGCGCTCGTTGTTGCGGTCGGAGGCACCGACGGCCAGCACGGTCGGGAAGGCGCCGGGGTAGGTGTCGCCCTCCTTGCCGTCGTTCCCGGTGGAGGCGACCACCACGACCTTCTTCGACTCGGCGTACTCGACGATGGCCTTCAGGTCCGCGTAGCCGCCGAAGCGGGCGTCGCCGGCGCCGCGCACGTCCTGGGAGATGTTGATGACCCGGGCGCCCTTGTCGACCGCTTCCCTGATCGCCTGGACCAGCGTGGAGACGTCGCCGTTGCCGTCGCTGTCGTTCTGCCGGATCGAGAGGATCCTGGCCTCGGGGGCGAGTCCGACGAAGCCGGTCTGCTTGCTGACGGCGGCGGCGATGATGCCGGCCACCTTGGTGCCGTGGCCCACCGGGTCGACCACGGAGGGACCGTCGATCGCCTTCTTGGTCTCCCGGTCGACCAGCAGGTTGGAGCCCGCCTCGACCTTGTCGACCATCTTCTCGCGTTTGGCGTCCTCCGGGACCTTGCCCGCCAACTGCGGGTTGGTGCGGTCCACCCCGGTGTCGATGACCGCGACGGTCACGCCCACGCCGGTGGTCTTCCCGTCCTGCCACAGCTCGTTCAGCAGCAGGCGCTGCAGCGACCACGGCACGGTCTTCACGTCGGGCGCGTTCTTGGGGCAGTCGCCGGCCGCGGCCAGTCCGGTGCCACTGTCGGCGTACGCCGGGACGGCGAGCGGGCCGCCCAGCACCGCGAGCGCGGCGAGCGCCGCGGCCGCCTTCCGGTACCCGTGTCGGGACACCCTGCCACCCCTCATGTCGTCCACCCGTGCCGCGCGTCGGGGGCGGGTGCCCGGAATCCGGGTACCCGCCCCCTGCCGTTCCCTAGGGAACCCGAACGTCAGCCCCAGAGCTTGGCGTTGGCGTCCTCGGTCGTCTTGTAGCTCTGCGCGGCGTTCTCCAGCGAGGACGCGATCTGCGTGCAGACCTGCTGCAGGTCGGCGGCCTTGGCGTCCCACTGCGCCTGGTGGGCCTGGTAGCCCTGCTGGGCGGCACCCTGCCAGCTGGAGGCGATGCGGGTGACGTTGCCCTTGAGGTCGTTCAGCAGGTGGTCGATCCGGCTGGCCGAGGCCTTGACCTCTTCGGCCGCGTGGTGGACGGTCTGGAAATTGACGAGGATGTGGTCGGACACGTTGTCTCCCTTGACGAGGGTGCGGGGCGCCGCACGGTCAGCGGCGGGCGCCCCGCAGAGCGGTGGATCGGAACAGGACGACGGTCAGCGCAGAGCGGGAAATCAGCCCTGGGCGGAGGAGAACATCGCCTTCTGCTCCTCTTCGGTGCTCGCGTAGTGCTTGGTGGTCAGCTCGATCGCGTGCTTGATCGCGTTGAGCGACTCCTTGAGCTTCGCGATGTCCTCGTTGACCCTGTTCTGCAGGTTCGTGTAGGCGGTGGCGGCCTGGCCCTGCCAACCGCTGGTGATGCCGGAGACCGTGCTGATCAGCTTGGTCCGCTCGGCCTCGATCTTGCCGATGGCCTCTTCGATCTGCTTGGCGAAAGCCAGCATCTCCTGCGCGGTCATCGTGAACTGACCCTGAGCCATGCTCCACCGTCCCCCATGAGACAACATTTGCGTGTACGGACGGCCCTGCGGACCGCCTGTCACATCACCGGTGTGATGTCCAGCAGCACTGTAGTCGGCACACGCAGCTCACCCAACACCGATCACCGAGTAGTTACCAGACCATGACACTGGGGCCAATTCGGTTACCGCGCTTGGCCCGTCAGGCGTTCTGCGGCTGCACGGCGCTCTTCGCCGTCAACGGCGGTCCGGCCGGAACCAGGTTGGACCACTCCTTCGGGACGGGCAGCGGCTGGACGCCCTGGTAGCCCAACCGGGCCTGGTTGGCGCCGGGTTCCTCCGGCTGCTGACCGGGCTCCTGGCCGGGCGCCCCGGGCGTCGGCGTCGCACCGGGCTGCGGCGCCGACGGCTTCGCGGAACCGCTCTGGCCGGGCTGCGGCGAGGCGGTGGGCAGCCGGCCGCCGTCACCGTTGGACGGGACGGAGTAGCGCAGCCCGGTCTCGGTGATCAGGAAGTCGGTCCCGGAGCCGGCGGCCGAGGCGTCCAGCGAGCGGTAGAACAGCCCGTGACCGGGGGTCACGTACGCGGCGCCGGCGCCGTTGTTGTACGGCGCGGGGTACGAAGTCCACGCCCAGACACTGCGCTTGGCCGTGGCGCCGTCCTGGGCGACCCCGTCGTAGGTGCTGCACACGACCATCCGGGCGTCCTGGCGGTCCTGCCAGTTGTTCACCGGCGCCCCGGTCCTCAGCGGCCAGTCCGGCGCGGTGTCCTTCAGCCGGACGTCGCCGCCCCACTGGGCGTTGTCGGCCGGGGTCATCTCGTCGCTGCGCGGCTTCTTGTCCTGGTCGTACTTGTAGAGCATCTGGTACGCCGGGTTCTGCCGGATCAGCTCCGCCTGGAACGCGGTGACCAGGAAGAGCTGCTCCTTGCCGACCACGTAGTGGCGGTCCTGGTAGTGCACCAGGCGGCCGACCCGGCGGTCGGCCGGGTTGCTCAGCTCCACCTTGGAGTTGGCGCCCTGGCTGTCGGCCACCCCGTCGACCTGCGGGAAGGTGATCGGGGTGGCGGTCACCAAGGTCTCCAGCCAGTCCCGCTTGACCCGCTGCGGCTCCGCGTTCGGCCCGAACACCGCGGTGATCAGCGCCTTGCGCTCCCGCTCGTCCGACTGCGGGGTGCCGATCAGGTGCTTGCGGCCCTGCGCGTCGACCAGGTACACCGCCGCGCCCGGGGTGGCCGGCTGACCCGGCGCCGGCGCGGCCGAGACCTGCTGCTCGTCGGCCTGCCGCACCAGCATCAGCTGGTCCGGGCCGAGCATCCGGTCCTTGGCCGCCAGCGCCGCCGCGTCCGCGCCGGCCGCCACGAACACCGCCTGGTTGACGGTCTCCTGCTTGTCGTCCGAGCCCGGGCGGTCGCACACCGCCCACTTCATCGGCTTGCTCGCGTTGTCCGTGGTCGGCAGCTTGTCCGGCGCGTACGGGATGCCGATCGTCGGGCCGTGGTTGGGGTACCGGTCGAGCACCCCGTCGTCCACCACCACGACCTTGGCGCCCGCGGGCAGCACCAGCCGCGCCGAGGACATGTTGAGCACCTGGTGCAGCCGCTTGGTCTTGTTGTCCTGGTCCAGGAGCACCACGTAGCGGGTGGTCGACTGCTTGCCCTGGATGATGTTCTTGCCGTCGTCCCACTTCACCGGCGCGCTCGGCTTGAAGACCCCCCAGAGCCCGAACCCGGCCACCACCACGGCCCCGGCCAGCACACTCGGCAGCACCGCCTTCACCGGACGCGGCGCGTCCTCGTCACTGCCGCCGCCGGCGGGCAGCAGGAAGGCCCCCACCGTGCGCTTGCGGGCGAAGGTGTACGCGTTCAGCTCGTCCCGGCGCGATGCCATACCTCGTCGTCCCCCTTGTCAGACGTCGTCGGGCGTTGTCAGACCGACCTGCCCCGTGGTCACCCGCTGGGCACGAACCGGCGCGAACCCTCTACGATGCGGCAGCAGACGGTGAGTACGGTACGGGTACGGTCCGCGACACAGCCAGCCGGGCCGCGACAACGGATCAGAGAGGGCCACCGGGGGATGCCAAGCCAGACCGCTCCAGGACGCCGCCGCAGTACGGGCGGCGGGAGGTCGCGACGGGCCGGGCGGGCGCAGCGCGGCGCACCGACGCCCGAGACCGGGACCAGCGCCGGGACCGCCCGGCCGCAGCCGACCGGCACCGGGGGCGGCGGCGCCGTCCAGGTCCGGGTCAACCCCCGACCGGGGCTGCTCGGCGGGCGGTTGAAGCTCCAGCAGCTCGTCCTGGTCGAGGTCGCCGCGGCCCTGGTCGCGGTCGGCTGGACGATCAGCCGCCCGGTCGCGGCCGGCTTCGGCGCGGTCGCGCTGGTGCTGGTCGTGCTCGCGCTCGTCCCGGTGCGCGGCCGCACCGTCCCCGAGCTGCTGCGGGTCCGCGCCGCCCTCAAGTCCCGCCGCAAGCAGGCCAGGACGCTGCTGCCGCCGGCCGGCACCGACCCGGCGCTGGCGCCGGCGCTGGAGCTCGAACCGGGGCTGCGCACCTGCACCCACGCCACCGAGGCCGAGTTCGGCGGCCGCCCGGTCCGCCGGGAGACCGGCATGGTCGGCGACGGCACCTTCCTCACCTCGGTGCTGCTCGTCCAGGCCAAGGACCAGCCGCTGCGCCCGGTGCGCACCGCGCTGCCGCTGCCGCTGGACGTGATCTGCTCGGCGCTCACGGTGGACGACATCACCCTGGAGTCGGTGCAGCTGGTCCAGCACACCCAGCCGGCCCCGGCTCCGCACCTGCCCGAGCAGTCGCTGGCCGCCCGCGCCTACCGCGAACTGCCGGACGGCACCGCCACCCCGGGGCTGCGGCTGACCTGGATCGCGCTCAAGCTCGACCCGGAGCGCGCGGCGACCGCCGTCCGGGCCCGCGGCGGCGGCGAGGAGGGCGCCCGCAAGGCGCTGCAGCGGGTCACCGACCAGCTGGCCGGGCGGCTCAACAGCGCCGGGTTCAACGCGACCGTGCTGGACGAGCGCGAGCTGATCGCCGCGCTGGCCATCTCCACCTGCGCCAACCCGATCGCGGTGGCCGGCCGGCAGGGCACCGGCAGCGGCGGCGGCACCACCCGCCGCACCCAGGAGGGGAACCGGTTCTGGCGGATCGACGACCGCTGGCACACCACGTACTGGGTCTCCCGCTGGCCGCAGCTGAGCCGCCCCGGCGGCGCCCCCGGCCGGATCGCCGCACCGGACCTGGTCAACCTGATCACCGGCTCCCCGGCGCTCGCCAGCACCTTCAGCCTGACCGCCGGGCACGGCACCGGCGGCTCGGTGACGGTCAGCGGGCACCTGCGGGTGACCGGCCGCAACGAGAGCGAGGTCGGCCAGATCGGCCGCCAGGTGGAGACCCGGGCCCAGAGCACCGGGCTCGGCCTCGTCCGGCTCGACCTGGAGCAGGCCCCCGGCATGCTCGCCACCCTGCCGCTCGGAGGGGCTTCCTGATGGCGTACCAGACCTACCCCACCGCCGGTCCGCAGCCCGGCGCCGAGCAGCGCCGGGCCCGGCCGCGGATCCTGCCCGGCTTCGGCCTGCGCGGCCCGCGCCGGGAGAAGCACGTGCTGGAGCCCGCCGACCTCGAGGCGCTGGCCTTCCCGGTCGGCGACGACGGCGTGGTGATCGGCGTCGACCCGCAGGGGCTGCCCGCCGTGCTCGGCCTGTTCCGCCCCACCTCGTACGACCTGGTGCTGGTCGGCGGCATGTGGACGGCGCAGGTCATCGCGCTGCGCGCGGCCGCGATCGGCGCCCGGGTCGCGGTGGAGACCGCGCGCGGACAGCTCTGGGGCCCGATGGCCCAGGCGGCCGGCGGCGGCCAGCCGTGCGTGACGGTCCACCAGGTCGGCCGGCTCGGCCCGCAGGGCGCCTCGGTGGCCTCGCCGGTGCTGGTGGTGCGCGACCTCGGCGCCCGCCCGCCGCGCAGCCGGCTCTCCGCCGCGCCCTGGCAGACCACCCTGACGCTGCTGCCCTACCTGGGCCCGAACGCCGCCCGGGTGCTGAACGCGGCCGACCTGGTCGGCGTGCAGCGGATCTCGCCCCAGGAGGCGGAGCTGACCGGCCGGGTGCTGTCGCTGCCGCCGGAGGACGTGGCCGCGCTGCCCACCCTCGGCGACGACCTCACCCTGTGGGCGACCCGGATGCGGCGCCAGTACGTCCGGGCCGTGGCGGGACAGGCCGAACAGCAGGTGCTCGGCGGGCCGCGCCGGATGGACTGAGCGCCGGCTCGCCGCACCCGGCGGGCCGACGGGGAACCGAAGCCGCCTTCAACAGGGACTGCCGTACGGCCTAGTCTTTGATGCGGCAACGGCACCGCTGAACAAGCGGCGGCGAACACGAGGGAGCCAGAGTGAGCAGCGATCGGGACGGCGTCTACGTCGGCGACAACGCGGCGGAGGACGACGACGACTGGTCGGACGCGCCTGACTACACTCCCCCGTCCTGGTACGTGCAGACCGAGCCGGCGGCGGCTCCGGCTGCGGCGGCTCCGGCTGCGGGGGCGGCCGGTGCGCCGGTGCCCGCCGCCGCTCCGGGGCAGGCCCAGCCGGCTCCGGCCGCGCAGGCCGTTCCGGCGCAGCAGCAGGCCCCGGCCCAGGTCCAGGCCCCGGCTTCGGCCGCGGTGCCCGGCCAGACCGCGGCCCCGGCGGCGGAGGCCGCTGCTCCTGCGCCCGCCCCCGCTCCCGCGTCCGCGGCGCCGGCCCCGCCGGTGCAGGCCGAGGCGCTGCAGCGCCTGCTGCTGAACGAGCTGTGGCAGGACGGGAAGACCACCGGCGTGGGCGTGACCGTCGCGGTCATCGAC
>NZ_JBEXJK010000381.1:0-7882 GCF_040609095.1 Kitasatospora sp. NPDC004799 | reverse complement strand
GAACTCGGCATCCCCCACGGCACGATCAGGGCGACCGTGCTGATCGAGACCGTCACCGCCGCGTTCGAGATGGACGAGCCGCGCCGGGGCGCTGCGCGAGAGGTAGCAGGCGTGGTCGGCCGCCCAGAGGGCCTCGGCCTGCACCTCGGGGCGCGGATCGCGCAGCGCGGCCTCCAGCAGGGCGAGGGCCGCCTCGCGGTCGGTGTCGGTGTCACGGTCCAGCAGGGAGTCGACGACCGCGTACAGCAGTTCGTGGTGGTGGACGCTGTAGCGGTCGACGGTGAGCCCGCGGGCGGGCAGCAAGCCGAGCACGGCCGCGTGGTGGACGGCCTCCCAGCGCTCCTCGTTCCGCAGGCAGACCAGGACCGCGGCCAGCCGCAGCGGCACCGCGGTCCCCTCGCCGAGCAGCGCCCGGGCCTGCTCGGCGGCCGCGCCCGGATCCACCCGGCCGAGGGCGACGAGCAGTTCGGCGGCCACGTCCGGGTTCCGCTCGGCGGCCCCGCGCTCCCGCAGGGCGGCCGACGCGGCCCGGGCGGCCCCGTCGTCCCCGCCGGCCGCGCCGTTCCCGCCGTTCCCGGTGTGGCCGACGGCCCAGGCGGCGGCCAGCCGGACGCTCTCGTCCGGGTCGGCCAACAGCGGGAGCAGCAGCGGCAGTTGGGAGGCCACGGCGGCCCGGACGGCGCCGTCCGCCACCTCCCACTCGTCCTCGCTCTCGGCCAGCCCGCCCAGCAGGAACAGCACGTCCTCGCTCCGGATCCCGGCGGCGGCGATCCGGGCCAGGTACGGCACGGCGTCCGCACTGGCCGAGTACACCGTGCCCTGGTGGAGGATGCTCCCGTACAGCTCGGAGACCGCCTCCTCGGCCGCCTCGCCGTCGCCCTCGGCGAGCGCGCGCAGCAGGTCGGGCAGGTCCTCGGCGGAGCCGTAGGCGTGCGAGACGTCGGCCCAGGGGTGGTCGTCGAGCCCGGCGAGGGCGGTGGTGAGATCCATGGCCGGGATCCTCGCAGCCGGGACCGACACCGGGGCGGCGTGCCAGAGGGGGCGGTGTCAGCGGGGCAGTGTCAGTGGCCCGGGTTACGCTCCCGGCACCCTGAGGAAACCCCGGGGCCCGCTCCCCCGAATTCGCCTACGGGGAGCGGGCGCCGGCCCCTGGGCCCGTCCTCAGGCCCGGCGGGCGTGCGCGGCGAGGCGGTCGGCGAGGGCGGCCACCAGGGTGCGCAGTTCCTCGGGGCGTTCGATGACGAAGGGCCGATCCATCGCGGCGAGCACCGGTGGCAGCCAGTCGAGCCGCTCCGCCCGGAGCTCGACGCGCAGCCAGCGGTCGGTGTCCGTCTCCGTCACGATCCCGGGCTCCGGTCCGGTTTCCTCCAGGGTCGCGACGCTCTCGGGGAGGTGCCGGCGGATCCCTTCCGGCGTCCCGTGGATCCGCAGTTTCACCTCGTGCCGGTAGTCGGCCGCGGCCAGGGCCGCCAGGAGGCGCTCGGCCGGGTCGGGCCCGGCCGGTGCGTCGAAGGAGCCGGGCAGGGTCCTGGCGTCCGTGACGCGGTCGAGCCGGAGGGTCCGGTCCTCGCCGATCCCCGCGTCCGCGCCGGTGACGTACCACCGGCCCGCGTGGGCGACGATCCCGTACGGGTGCAGGGTGCGTTCGCTGGGGCGGCCGCCGCGGTCGGTGTACCTGAGCGAGACCGGCCGCCGGTGGCGGACCGCGTCGGCGAGGGTGAGCAGTGCCCCGGTGTCCGGTGGGGCGGCCCCGCCGGGCCGGGCCGTGGAGGTGCCGGGCCGGTCGGTGAAGGAGAGCGCGTCCAGGAGCGTGTCGAGCCGGCCGGCCAGGTGCCGGGGCAGGACCCGGCGGATCTTGGCCGCCGCGGTCTCGCCCGCCGTGCGTTCGGCCGGCGCCAGTCCGGCCCGGGGGCCGGCGAGCAGGCCGAGCAGCACGGCCAGCGCCTCGTCCTCGCCGAGCATCAGCGGGGGCAGGCGGTGCCCGGGGGCGAGCCGGTAGCCGCCGTACCGGCCGCGCACCGACTCCACGGGCACGTCGAGGTCGATCAGGTGGTCCACGTAGCGCCGCACGGTGCGGCCCTCGACGCCGAGCCGGTCGGCGAGTTCGGCCACCGTCCGGGTGCCGCCGGACTGCAGCAGCTCCAGCAGGGTCAGGACACGGCCGGTGGGTCGGGACATGCCGACAGCCTAGGGCGAATAGTGGACCGGTTCTGTCCACTATCCCGCCTAGTCTGCCCATCGCACGAGCGAACGAGCGCCTGAGCGCCTGAGCGCCTGAGCATCTGAGCGCATGAGCGCCTGAGCGCATGAACACGTGCGCACCCGACCGCACGACCGAGGAGACCTCCCGTGGACTTCGTTTCGATCCGCATCATCACCGCCGACGTCGCCCGCCTGGTCGGCTTCTACGAACGGGCCCTGGCCGTCCGGGCGCAGTGGGCCACCGAGGACTTCGCCGAACTCCGGCCCGCCGGCGCGACGCTCGCGATCGCCGGCACCCGCACCGTCCCGCTGTTCGCCCCCGGCTCCGCCCGGCCGGCGGCCAATCAGAGCGTGATCACCGAGTTCCTCGTCGACGACGTGGACCGGGTCGCCCTCGACCTGGCCGGGTTCGTCACGGACGTCGTCGCCGGGCCCACCACGATGCCCTGGGGCAACCGCTCACTGCTGTTCCGCGACCCCGACGGCAACCTCGTCAACTTCTTCACCCCCGTCACCCCGGCGGCCCGCGCGAAGTTCACCCGCTGACCGAACGCCCGGGGTGCCGCGCAGCCGTGCGGACGGGGATGGCAGGCTGTGCCGGGAGGGCGCCGGGGGGCGCCCCGTGGCAAGGGGGTGCCGATGACGGGTGGATCCGAGGCTCCGCGGGTGCCGCCGCTGGATCCGGAGGTGGCGGCGGCCCTGGCGGCCGCCGATGGGCGGGCCCGACAGGTGCTCACCCCGGAGCGCCTGGCGGCCTGGCAGGAGGCCGATGCCGCCGCCCGGCCCCGTCCGACGCCGGAGCAGTTGCGCGACGGCGGCCGGTTCGAGGTGACGGAGCTGCGCGTGCCGCGGGCCGACGGCGACGGCGAGGTCACCCTGGTCAGCGCACGGCCCGCCGGGGTCCGCGAGGAGCTGCCGCTGCTCTACTACCTGCACGGCGGCGGGCTGGTGACGGGCAACGCCTTCTCCGTCCTGCCCCGGCTGCTGCGCGGGTGGGCGCTGCCCCTGGGGCTGGCGGTCGTGTCGGTCGAGTACCGGCTGGCCCCGCGCACCCGCTTCCCCGGGGCCGTCGAGGACTGCTACGCCGGGCTCCGGTGGGCCGCCGAGCACGCGGACGAGCTGGGCGTGGACGCGCGGCGCGTGGTCGTCGGCGGCAAGAGCGCCGGCGGCGGGCTCGCCGCGGCCCTGGCCCTGCTGCTCCGCGACCGCGGCGGCCCGGCGCCGGTCGGCCAGCTGCTGCTGAGCCCGATGCTCGACGACCGCGGCGGCACCTTCTCCAGCCGCCAGCTGGCCGGCCACGACACCTGGGACCGCACCTCCAACGCCACCGCCTGGCAGGCCGTGCTCGGCGACCGGTACGGCGCCGCGGACCTCCCGCCGTACGCCGCCCCGGCCCGCGCCACCGACCTGTCCCGGCTGCCCGCGGCCTACGTCGAGGTGGGCTCCGCCGAGACCTTCCGGGACGAGGCCGTCGCCTACGCCGACGCGATCTGGCGGGCCGGCGGCGACGCCGAACTGCACGTCTGGCCCGGCGCCTGCCACGGCTTCGACACCCTCGCCCCGCACGCGGCCCTCAGCCGCGACGCCCACGACGCCCGCACCCGCTGGCTGCGCCGCGTCCTCCGCCCCTGAGCCCGGGCCGAACCTGCACCTGTCCTGCACGGCTCTGGCTGGTCCTGGCCGGCCGCCGGTCGGCCCTCGCTCAGAGCCAGCCACGCTCGTCGGCGACCCGCAGCGCCTCGGTGCGGTTGCGGGTGCCGGTCTTGGCGATGGCCGAGGACGAGTAGTTCCGGACCGTCCCCTCGGAGAGGTAGAGCTTGGCGGCGATCTCGGCCACCCCGGCGCCCGAGCGCGAGGCGTTCAGGACGTCGCGTTCCCGGGCGGTGAGCGGGGAGGTGCCGGCGGCGAGGGTGGCGGCCGCCAACTCCGGGTCCACCACCCGCTCCCCCGCCGCGACCCGGCGGATCGCGTCGGCGAGCACCTCGGCCGGGGCGTCCTTGACCACGAAGCCGACCGCGCCTGCCTCCATGGCCCGGCGCAGGTAGCCCGCGCGACCGAAGGTGGTGAGGATGACGACCCGGCACCACGGCGCCTGCTGGGCCAGCACGGCGGACGCGGCCAGGCCGTCCAGCCCCGGCATCTCGATGTCCAGCAGGGCGACGTCCGGCCGGTGCTCCCGGGCCGCCTCCGCGACCTGGTCGCCGCGGCCGACGGCGGCGACCACGGCGAAGTCGTCCTCCAGGTCGAGCAGGGTGCGCAGCGCCGTACGGACCAGCTCCTGGTCCTCGGCGAGCAGCAGGCGGATCGTCATGTCGTCCCCTCGTGGCCGGAGTCCGGCCGGCCGGAGTGGGGCCTGCCGGTGTGCGGCCCGTCGCGGCCCGGCGCTCCCGGCTGCGGGCCGCCCGGCGGGACGGTGACCAGCAGCCGCCACCCGCGCGGGCCGAACGGGCCGGCCTCGACCGTACCGCCCGCCGCGGCGACCCGTTCCCGCAGCCCGGTCAGGCCCTTGCCGTCACCCGGGCCGCCCCCGGTGCCGGCGCCGGTGCCGGTTCCGGTTCCGTCGTCGCGGATCTCCACCGAGCCGGCGGTCAGCAGCACCGAGCAGCGCTCGGCCCGGGCGTGCCGGACCACGTTGGTGATCCCCTCCCGCAGCACCCAGCCGAACAGCTCGCTCTCCCCCGGCGCGACGGCGTCCGCCGCCGACGGCAGATCGGCCACCACCCCGGCGGCACGCAGCAGTTCGCGCCCGCGGGAGAGCTCGCCGACCAGCGTCACCTCGCGGTAGCCGCTCACGGCGGCGCGGACGTCGGACAGGGCCTGGCGGGACAGGCCCTCGACGGCGGCCATCTCCGCCACCGCCTGTTCCAGGTCCTTGCCCGCGAGCCGCTGGGCGAGGCGCGACTTGACGGTGATCGCGGTGAGGGAGTGCCCCAGCAGGTCGTGCAGGTCCCGGGCGATCCGGTTGCGCTCGGCCTCCGAGGCGAGCCGCGCCACCTCGGCCCGAGCCGCGACCAGGGCGCTGTTGGTGGCGGCGATCTCGGCGAAGGCGCCGCAGGTGAGCGAGGTGAACAGCAGCGCCAGCGCCTGGAATCCGCCGGGCCCGGTGTGCCACGGGCGCACCGCCCAGGGCACCACCAGGGCGGCCACCGTACCGGCCGCCACGGCACGGGCGGCCTGCGCACGCCACTGGATCGCGATCACCGAGACGATCACGGTGGCGAGGAAGAACGCGTCCTCGTGGGCGAACGGCAGCGCGGCCAGGAACAGCGCCGTCATCACCGCCAGCAGGTGCGCTGCCCGGCGGCGCCGGCCCAGCCCGAGGGCGAGGGCCAGCAGCGCGTAGCAGAGGCAGAACGCCCCGACCACGACGTACCCGGCCACCGCGGCCGCCCCGGAGACGGTGCCGCCCACGGCCACCGCGGTGAGCCCGGGGAACACCGTCATCCCGCTGCCCAGCAGGAGGCGGCGCCAACCCCGGCTCCAGCGCTGGGCGTGGCTCGGCAGCGCCCCCTCCCGGCGGACGTCCGTGGTCACGCCATCCGCGTCCGAACGGTCGCGGTCGAGGCCCGTCACTTTCGCGTCCCCCTCCTCAGAGCCTGGCGAACAGGCTACGCAGGTACCGTCCGTTGACCACCGCGGCCACGCCCAGCAGGGCGAGCCCGCAGACGCCCTGCTCGATCTTCATCCACACCGGGAAGGTCCCCGGCAGGGCGATGATCGTGACGATGGCGACGAGCATGACGGCCGAGAGGATCCGCAACCGGCGGAACGCGCCCCGGGATCCGTTGGCGGCCCTGACGGTCAGCAGGAGGGTGAGGGCGGCGCTGGCCACGACGATCGTGCCGCGGACGAGCACCGCCTCGTTCACCACCGCACGGTGGTCACGGAGGGCGACGGCGGCCGCCAGCGTGACGATGCTGAGGCCGAGGTAGGCGAGCACGAGCAGCCGCACGGTGCGAAGGGCCCGACGGGTGTCGGGGTGCTGCAGGTCGGTGGAGGTCATGGCATCCATGCTGGTCGCGGGCCTGCTGCCCCGGCAGTGTGTTCGCGCACCCCTGCGCCATGACAATTGTCAGCGGGCGTGCGCCCCCGCAGGGGCGGCGTCCAGCAGGCGCACCATGTGCAGCTTGGCGACCGCCCGTCCGTCGACCAGCACGGCCCTCGGCTCCCGGCCCCAGACCTCGAAGCCGCAGGCGGTGTAGAGCCGCAGGGCCGGCTCGTTGCCCTCGGAGACGGTCAGCAGCACCTGCCGCAGCCGCCCGTCCGCAGCCGCCGTGCGCAGCACCTCGCGCACCAGGGCGCGGCCGATCCCCCGGCCGGCGGCACCGCGGGCCACCGCCATGCCGTACAGCGTGCCCTTGTGCCGCTCCTGGCTGCGCCGCGGCACCTTCAGCCCGGCGGTGCCGACCAGGGCGCCGGTGCCGTCGAAGGCGCCGAGCAGGGCGCCCGGCCCCTCCTCGGCGTCGGCCAGCCGGCGCAGCGTCGCGGTGAGCGGGCTGGCGGACTCCTCGGCGTGGCTGGAGGTGAAGGCGCTCGGGTTCTCGCGCAGCGCGCGGAGGCGGAAGGCCCGGTACGGTCCGGCGTCCGCGACGCCCAGCGGGCGGAGGGTGACCTGCTCAGCCGAGACGGACACGGGTGCACCTCGTCACGTACGGCAGGGCGATCTCGTCCCGGCCGGCCAGGTCCGGGTGGGTGGCCAGCAGCTGTTCGACGTCGGCCAGCAGGCGGGCCCGTTCGTCCTCCGGCATGGCGATCACGTAGCTGCGCGAGGCGACCATGTCGACGATCCCGGCCCGGGTGGTGAGGTGCTCCCAGGCGATCTCCAGCCGCTCGGGCGCGCCGAACGGCGCCGGGAGGACGGGCCGGGTGTCGATCCGCTGCGGTGCCGAACGGTGCATCAGGGCGCCCAGGGCGGCGGCCCAGGGCTCGGACTCGTCCCGGACGTTCCACACCAGCGCGAGCGTCCCGCCGGGGGCGAGCACCCGGACGATCTCCGGCACCGCGACCGCCGGGTCGAACCAGTGCCAGGCCTGCGCCACCACGACGGCGTCCACAGTGGCGTCCGACAGCGGGATGCGCTCGGCCGAGCCCGCCCGGACCGCCGCCTTCGGCACCGCCGCGGCCAGCCGCGCCCGCATCCCCTCGTCGGGCTCGACCGCCACCACGTCCAGGCCCGCCTCGACCAGCAACCCGGTCAACTTGCCCGTCCCCGCGCCCAGTTCCAGCACCCGGCGGGCCTCCCGGGGCACCGCCGAACCGACCAGCGCCCGCGGATAGCCCGGCCGGCCGCGCTGGTACGCGTCCGCCGCCGTCCCGAACGACCGCGCCCGCAGCCGCCCGGCCCACCGCCTGGTCGCCCCCTGCCGCGTCATCCCGCAGGCCCGCCCGATCTCCTCCCAGGTCGCCTCCCGCCCGCGCCGCAGCTCCTCCACCAGCTCCGTCCGCCGCTCCTCCAGCGCCCCGATCACCCCCGACAACCGCCGCAGCCCCTCCACCCCGCCCCCACCGGCCACATCCTCCGCCACCCGCCGCCCAAGATCACCCGTCTCCACGGCCCGGCACTGTACGGACCACCGCCGCCCACCGTCAACATTCCTTGCCCCACCACGCAACATCCGTTGCCTCCGGGCCCGCCCCTGGTGCTAGACCACCTGGCCCGGGGACCACCGGACGACACCCA
>NZ_JBEXJK010000380.1:0-7899 GCF_040609095.1 Kitasatospora sp. NPDC004799 | reverse complement strand
CTTCCACTCCGGGTCGGCGAGGACCACGCCCTCGGCGAAGTCCGGGATGCCGTAGCCGTAGACCCAGTCCGAGCGGCGGTCACGGGTCTTGAGGTGGGAGCGGGCCAGCTCGGCGGCGTGCGCGCCGTCCCGGTGGACGATCGCCGAGGCGCCCTCCGGCGGCAGCGGTGCCAGCCAGGCGTGCTCGGCCGCGATCACCCGGTCCGCCGGGAGCAGTGCGAGCGCCCCGCCGCCCGATCCCTGGCCGAGCAGTACGGCGAGCACGGGCGTGCGCAGCGCGAGCAGGGTGGTCAGGCAGTGCGCGATCTCCACCGCGATGCCCTCCAGCTCCGCCTGGGCGGACAGCTCGGCACCGGCCGTGTCCACCACGGTGACCAGCGGCAGCCCGAGTTGTTCGGCCAGGCGCGCGGTGCGCCGTACGGCCCGCAGGTCGGCGGCGGTGAAGGGGCGCTCGTGCTCGGGGGTCTGCCGCTGCTGGCCGACGACCAGGACGGGCCGCCCGCCGAGCAGGGCCAGGGCCCGGACCAGCGCGCCGCCGCGACCGCCGGGGGAGTCCAGCAGCACCAGTTCCTCGGCGGTGTGCCGCAGCAGCTCTCGGGTGCCCGGGCGGTCGGGACGGCGGGTGCGGAGGACGGAGTCCCAGGCGTCGGGGTGGCCGGGGGCGGCCGTGGGGGCAGTAGAAGAGGAAGGGGAAGGGGAAGGGGAAGGGGGCGGCGGTGCGGTGGCGAGGACGGCGAGGGTACGGCGGAGCAGCTCGCGCAGCTCCTGCGGCGGTACCACGGCGTCCACCAGCCCCTGGCCGGCGAGCGTCTCGGCCCGCTGGACGTCCGGCGGCAGCTCCACGCCGCGCAGCTCCTCGTACACGCGCGGGCCGAGGAAGCCGAGCCGGGCGCCCGGCTCGGCGAGGACCAGCTGGCCGAGCGTGCCCCAGGAGGCGAAGACCCCGCCCATGGTGGGGTTGCGCAGATAGGTGAGGTAGGGGAGGCCGGCGGCGCGGTGCGCCTGGACGGCGGCGGTGATCCGCAGCATGCAGAGGAAGGCCGCCGAGCCCTCCTGCATCCTGGTCCCGCCGGAGACCGGCAGGGCGAGCAGCGGCAGCCGCTCGGCGGTGGCGCGCTCGACGGCGCGGGTGATCCGTTCGGCGGTCGCGACGCCGATCGAGCCGCCCAGGAAGCCGAACTCGGAGGCGACCAGGGCGACCGGTCGGCCGTCGATCAGGCCGACGCCGGTGAGGACGGCCTCGTCCAGGCCGGTGCGCTCGCGGGCGCGGTCGAGCGAGGCGCGGTAGCCGGAGTCGGCCTGATCGACGGCCGGCGGCTCGTCCCAGCTGCGGAAACCGCCCGGGTCGACCAGCAGGCCGATCAGCTGGTGGGCCGTCAGTGCCGTGCCCGAGCCCGTACCCATGCCCACCCCGTCAGAGATCGTTCCGGCCCGCCGTGATCCGCCGCGCTACGGGCCGCGCCAGGCGGCAGTCCGTGCGGCACTCCGTGCGGCACTTCAAGCGGCACTCTATGCGGCGCGGTCCGGGCGGGACAGTTCCGGCTTGAGTTCGACGACGGTCGACCCTGCGTCGGACGGGCGGTTCGTGGACGGCGCGCGCGGGCGAGGGGGCAGGCGTTGCGCAGGTGTCGCGCGGACTGTGCCGGGGGTGCGGTGTGGAGGTGCTGCGGAGGTTGGCGTACGACTCAAGTCTCCATGAAAACAAGGGAGTTACTCGCGGGTTAACAGTTCACTGGAGGGGTTCCGGAGTTGACGGTGTCTCGCCACACTGGTGGGCATGACTCGCACTCTACGCGCGTGGAAGTCCCGCACCGCCGCCGTCACCGCCGTCGCCCTGATGACCCTCGCCCCGGTCGCCGTCGCCACCGACGCGCACGCCGACGTGAGCGGCACGGTCTGTCTCTCCGCCCTCCCGTCGCAGGCCGCCGACACCCTCGACCTGATCGCCTCCGGCGGGCCGTTCCCCTACTCCCAGGACGGCGTGGTCTTCCAGAACCGGGAGCACGTCCTGCCCAGCGAGTACTACGGCTACTACCACGAGTACACCGTCGTCACCCCGGGCTCCCCGACCCGTGGCGCCCGCCGGATCGTGACCGGCCAGGCCTACCGGGAGGACTACTACACCGGCGACCACTACGCCTCGTTCTACCTGATCAACCAGTCCTGCTGAGCGCCCGCTGAACCGTCCGGCCGACCACCCCGGGACCGTCCCGGGAGGCGTCCCACACGGCGGTGACCCCGGCACACTTCCCCGCCGAGGTCATCGCCGTGCGGCCGCTTCCGCGGCACCCGGCCGCGCTCGGGCCGGAGCCCCGCCTGCGCGGTCGCCGCTCCGCCGTGCCGTCCATCTCGCGGGCCCCGCAGGGGAGTTGAGGCCAGAAGCGGGGGTGGCGGACGGTGCCGGGTGGATTCGTCCGGCGCTTGCTAGGGTCGGGGGCATGGCACCACCGAGCAGCGCGAACCCCCCTGGGCGGCTCCGGCGGGACGCGCAGCGCAACCGTGACCTGCTGCTCGCCGCCGCCCGCGACATGTTCTCCCGGCACGGCCTGGACGTGCCGCTGGACCAGATCGCCAAGGAGGCCGGCGTCGGCAACGCCACCCTCTACCGGCACTTCCCGACCCGCGAGGCGCTGATCGGCGAGGTGTTCGCGGACGCCGGGGGCGGCCTGGCCGCCGCGGGCGAGGAGGCGCTCGCCGCCGAGGACGCCTGGAGCGGCCTCGAACGGTACTTCGGGCGGATCTTCGAGCTGGTCGCCGCCGACCGGGGCATCAACGACCTGGTCACCCAGGCCATCCCGACCATCCCCGGAATGATCGAGATCAGCCGCGGCCACGCCGCCACCGTCGGCGCCCTGATCGCCCGCGCCCAGGAGCAGGGCACCATGCGCCGCGACGTGGTCACCATGGACCTGCTCTTCCTGCTCGGACCGCTCTGCCGCGCCCTGCCGGCCGCCACCGAGCTGCGCCCCGACCTCTGGCGCCGCTACCTCGCCCTCCTGCTCGACGGCTTCCGCGCCCAGGCCACCCACCCGCTGCCGGTCCCGCCGGTCGGGGAGGAGCACCTGGACCGGATGTTCGCGGACCTCTGGGACGCGGAGCCGCCGACGCCGCCGGTGCCGCCGACGCCGCCGGCCTCGGCGGAGCCGTCGGACCCGGCACGGCCGTCGGACCCGCCGGTGCCGCCGAAGTCCTGAGCGCGCGTCGCCCGCGCGGCATCAGGGACGCGTACGGAAGGACGGGCTCCACGTCAGAGCCGCGTCAACGGAGCGGGAGCGCACGGGCGCGGACCGCTTTGCTGAGGTGGAATCGGCGCGCGGCCCGGTCCGGCGCGGTCCGGTGCGCGGGCACCCGGGCGGACGGAGAGGCAGGGGCGGGGCCATGACGGACAGCGGTGCGGACGAGGGTCGGATCGTGGTGGGCGTCAGCGGCTCGCTCGGCAGCCTCACCGCGCTGCACCGCGCGGTCGCCGAGGCCCGCCGGGCGGACGTCGAGGTGCTCGCGGTGCTCTGCTGGACCCCGCCGGGCGACGAACTCGGCTACCGCCGCACCCCGTGCCCGCCGGTGGTCGACGCCGGCCGCGACGCCGCGGTGGCCCGGCTGCGGCAGGCCCTCGACGAGGCCTTCGCCGGGCGTTACGCGGGCGTCCGGCTGCGCTGCCAGGCCGTCCGCGGCGACACCGGCCACACCCTGGTGCGGTGCGCCGACCGGCCCGGGGACCTGCTCGTCCTCGGCGCCGGACGGGAACGCGGCCGCCTCGCCCGACTGGTGCACCCCTCCGTCACCGCCTACTGCGTCCGGCACGCCACCTGCCCGGTCCTGGCCGTCCCGCGCCCCCCGCTGCAGCGCGACCTGGAGGCCCTGGAGCGCGGCCGCGGCCTGGGGGAGCCGGCGGCGGGGAGCGGCCGCTAAGGCCCTGTCCGCGGAGCGGATGCCGGGGCCGGTCGCGCGGATCGCCCCCGATTCGGTGAACGATCACGGAGCTGCTACCGTACTTCTCGTTGTGAGGGAGTGATTCCTCCTCAGGCGTCAGCGGTGCTACCAGAGCACGTCCTACTTTCAGTAGGAAGAGTCCGTGCGACCCGGGCCTGGCGCTCCATGATCGGACTGGGTCCGGTGCCGTGCAATCGGCGCCGGGCCCTTTTCGCGTCTCCCGGGAACGGGCCGGGCGGCCGGTATGCCTGCCGGTCAGCACGCCTGCCGGTGAGCACGGCTGCCCATCAGCGGGGCCGCCGTCAGGACGGCTGGCGGTCGGAGCCCAGCTCGCGGGAGATCCGCAGGCCGACCTGGGCGACCACCGGGCCGAGGGCGCGGACCCGGGCGGCGGTCATCCGTGAGGTGAGGCCGGAGACGGACAGCGCGGCGGTCACCTCGCCGGTGTGGTCGAAGATCGGGGCGGCGACGCAGCGGACCTCGGGCTCGTTCTCGCGGTCGTCGATCGAGTAGCCGCGGGCGCGGATCCGGGCCAGGTCGGCGCGCAGCCGCGGCTCGTCGGCGATGGTCCAGGCGGTCACCGGGCGCAGTCCGGCCGCGACCACCTCGGCGACGGCCTCCTCGGGCAGCCAGGCGAGGATCGCCTTCCCGGTGGCGGTGCAGTAGGCGGGGGCGCGGCTGCCGACCCGGGAGGCCATCCGGACGTTGGTCTCGTCCTCGACCTTGTCCAGGTAGACGATCCCGGGGGCCTGCCAGACGGTCAGGTGGACGGTCTCGCCCGCCTCGCGCTGGAGCCGGCGCAGGTGTTCGGCGGCGACGCTGCGCAGGTCGAGGGTGGTCAGGTAGGCCTGGCCGAGCCGCAGCGAGCCGTGGCCGAGCCGGAACCAGCCGGTCTCGCGGTCCCGGTCGAGGAGGTGCTCGTCCAGCAGGGGGCCGGCCAGCCGGAGCACCGTGCTCTTGTTGAGGCCGAGCCCGTCGGCGAGCTGGGCGAGCGGGACGCCGCGCCCGTCGCCGTGGTCGCGGACGTAGCCGAGGACGGCGAGCGCTCGGCGCAGCGAGGAGGACTGGTTGCGTTCGGTCGCGGGTTTCTTGGGCGCCGTCTCCGTCATGGGTCCGTTCCCTGGTGGTCGTTCGGCCGGTGTTCCCCCGCAGGTCGGCGGCGGTTGTCAGAACGTACCCGTTCGCAGCCTGATCGCCGCATCTTCGATACAACGTTGTGCAGTGCAAAACTTTCACCAACTCCCTCTTGTTGGCGCCGATCGCCCCCGCCTAACGTCCCTGCCATCGAGCAGGCGACGTCGCCCCACCCGAGCGCTGCGCCCTGCCGTACCCCCACCACTTCACCCACCATCGGCCCCGGTCAGGGCCTGCTTCGACGTGCCCGTCCCCGGCGGCGGACGTCTCGGCGGCAGCTGTCGGGAGGGGAGGTCTCCACCATGCGACTCATCGGACGGACCGCCGCAGCCGTCGTGCTCGCCGCCGGCTGCCTGGCCGCCACCGCCTGCGCCCCCGGCACCGCCTCGCCGGCCGGCGACAGGGCCGCCGACGACCGGACCGGCACCCTGCAGGTCTGGCTGTACAACGAGGCGGGCAACGCGGCCAAGGAGGCCGTGGTCGCCAAGGCGGTGACCGAGTTCCAGGCCTCCCACCAGGGCGTCACCGTCAACGTCAGCTACATCGACACCGACGCCTCGGCCCGCGCGGCCAAGATGAAGGGCGCGTTCAACGACCCGAACAGCGCCCCCGACCTGGTCGAGTTCGGCAACACCGACCTGCCCGGCTACGTCGCCGCCGGCGGCCTCGCCGACATCACCGCCGAGCTGGACACGTGGCAGGCCAAGGGCGACCTCGACCCGTCGATCGCCAGGACCGCCGTGGTCGACGGCAAGACCTACGGCCTGCCCTGGTGGGTCGGCGTGCGCGCGCTGTACTACCGCACCGACCTGTTCACCGAGGCCGGCCTCGCCCCGCCGACCTCGTACGCCGAACTGGTCGCCGCCAACCAGAAGATCCACGCCGCGCACCCGGACACCTTCGGCATCGCCGTCGGCGGCAAGTACACCTTCGCCGCGCTGCCCTTCGTCTGGGACGCGGGCGGTGACATCGCCACCAAGGACGGCTCGAAGTTCAAGGCGGCGATCGACTCGCCCGCCTCGCAGGCCGGGATCAAGCGCTACACCGACCTGTTCGGCGCGGACGGCTGCCCCGCCCAGCAGTGCGCGGACCTGACCGGCGGAAAGACCGTCGACCTGTTCGCGGCCGGCAAGTCGGCGATGGCGGTGCTGCTGAACTCCAACCGCGGCAAGGTGGAAGCGGGCGCGGTCAAGGGCAGGTACGGGGTGGTGCCGCTGCCCGGTGAGAAGGCCGGCTCGATCGCCCCGGCCTTCGCCGGCGGCAACAACCTGGGCGTGATGAAGGCGGCCAAGCACCGCACGCTGGCGGTCGAGTTCGCCGAGCTGCTGGCGAGCCCCGCGTACCAGGAGCAGATGTACGACGCTATGGGCAACCTGCCGACGCTCAAGTCCGTCAGCGGCAAGGTCGCGGCGAAGGACGCGTTCCTGAAGCCGTTCACCGACACCATCGCGGCCGGCACCAGGTTCGTCCCGCTCGACCAGGCGTGGGCGCAGATCGACGCCCAGTCGGTGATCCCGACGATGCTCCAGCAGGTCGTCACCGGCAAGGCGGACGTGGCCAAGGCCTCGGCCGACGCCGCCGCGCAGGTCTCCTCGGCCTTCGCCGCGCACTGACGCCCGACCGCCGGCGGCGGCCACCGGCCGCGTACGGACGGCCCCCCTCCCGGTTCGTCTCAGAGAGCAGGTCCCGCACGTGTCCGTATCCACCTCGACCGCCCCGGCGCCGCCTTCCTCGCAGAGGCGCCGTGGGGGAAGGGCGCCGGCCGCACCCCCGGTCGGCCGGCGCCGGCGGCCCCCGCTGCTGCTGCTCCTGCCGGCCGCGGTCGTCCTGATCCCGCTGGTCGCCTATCCGATCTACCAGCTCGGCCTGCTGTCCGTCCTGGACTTCGGGCAGGCCCAGGCCTCCGGCGGCGCCCCGACCTCCTTCGTCGGCTTCGGCAACTACACGAAGATCCTCGAGGACGAGCAGTTCTGGACGGTGCTGTTCCAGACCGTCGGCTTCGCCGCGTTCTGCGTGGTCGCCACCCTGGCCGTCGGCGCCACCCTCGCGGTGCTGCTCACTAAGGTCGGCCGGTGGCCGCGGCTGGTGCTGACCACCGCGGCGATGGCCGCCTGGGCGGCGCCGGCGATGACCGGTTCGACGGTGTGGAGCTTCCTGTTCGACACCAACCTGGGCCTGGTCAACCACACCCTGGAGGGGCTCGGGCTCTCCGGCTTCCACGAGTTCAACTGGTTCTACGACAGGTGGACGGCGTTCCTGATCGTCGGCGCCGTGGTGGTGTGGCACTCCTACCCGTTCGTGATGGTCACCCTCTACGCGGGCATCCGGGCCATCCCGGAGGAGATCATGGAGGCGGCCGCCCTGGACGGCGCCAACACCTGGACCACCTTCCGCCGGATCACCGCGCCGATGCTGCGGCCGATCCTGACCATCGTGGTGATCCAATCGGTGATCTGGGACTTCAAGGTGTTCACCCAGATCTACGTGATGACCGAGGGCGGCGGCATCGCCGGCCAGAACCTGGTGCTCAACGTGTACGCGTACCAGAAGGCGTTCGCCTCCTCGCAGTACGGGCTGGGCGCGGCGATCGGCGTGATCATGCTGCTGATCCTGGTGATCCCGACGGTCCTGTACATCCGCACCCTGCGACGGACGGGGAACGAACTGTGAGCCCGGCGAACTCCCTTGCCGCGAAGCCGAGTCGGGGCCCCGGCGGCCCCCGGCCGGCCGACGGTCCCCGGAACACCGGCGGCTCCCGGAAGGCCCGGGGCCGGAACACCCGCGGCCGGTGGCGGCTGGCCGCCAACACCGGCGCGATCCTGCTGGGCGTGGTCA
>NZ_JBEXJK010000379.1:0-7921 GCF_040609095.1 Kitasatospora sp. NPDC004799 | reverse complement strand
GCTGGACGGCGGCCTGGCCGGCTGGCTGGTCCTGGGCGGGGTGTTCCTCGCCGTGGGGTACGCGATGGGGCCGGTCGCCCGCTGGGCGGCGCGGGCGGCCGTGGCGGCGGGGGCGCTGGGGGAGCCGGCCGCGGCGGTGGCCTTGCCCGGGCCCGAGCCGGATTCGGAGCTCGAACCGGAGCAGGCAGCGAGGCTCACCGCGGCGAGTGCCGTGAGGGTGGCGGCGAGGAGACGAGTGCGCATGGCGCTCAGACTGTCATGTTCGCGGCGTGGAAGGGAAGGTCCCTCCGGCGGCCGGAAGGGGATCTCCGGGGCGGCGGACGGCGGCCCGGAGAACGCTCCTCCGGGCCGCCGTCGGGCCCGCCGGCCGACCGGCAGGCCTGCCGGTCGATCGTCGGACGATCAGTCCGCCGTCAGCCGGCCGTCAGCCGAGACCGTTGGACTTCAGCCAGTCCTTGGCGACCGCCGACGGGTCCTCCTTGTCCACCGACACGCGCTTCATCAGCGCCATCAGCCCGGCCGTGTCCAGCTTGGCCGACACCGCGTTGAGCGCCGCCGTCGCGGTCGCGTCCACGCCCGCCTTGTTGACCAGCGGAGTGACGTTCTGGGCACCGAAGACGTCCTTCGGGTCGGCCAGCGGGACGAGCTTGTACTGGGCGATCTTCGGGTCGGTGGTGAACACGTTGCCGACCTGGATGCTGCCGTCCTTGAGCGCGTTCGCGGTGGTGTCGGCGGTGGGCTTCCACTCCTTGAAGGTCAGCCCGTAGACGTCCTTGAACTGCTGCTCGCGGCGGGACTTGAACTCCGGCGGCCCGCCGATGGTGAACTCGCCGGCCTTCGCGGCGAGGTCGGCGATGCTCTTGAGGGCGTACTTGTCGGCCGTCTCTTGGGTGACGCTGAGCGAGTCCTTGTCCTCGGCCGGGGAGGAGTCGAGGATGCCCAGCGAGGCGGGCAGCGTCTTGGCGAGCGCCGCGTTCACGTCCTGGGTGGTCACGGCGGTGGACTTGGCGTCCAGGTAGGCGAGCAGCGAGCCGTTGTACTCCGGCAGGACGGTCAGGTTGCCGCTCTGCAGCTGCCCGTAGAGCACCTCGCGGCTGCCGATGTTGAACTTCTCCTGGACCTTGACGCCCTTGGCCTTGAGCGCCTGCGAGTAGATCGACCCGAGCAGGACGTTCTCCGGGAAGTTGGCCGAGCCGACCACGACGGTCGACCCGGAGCCGCCCGGACCGCCGGAGCCGCCGGCCGGGGCCGAGGAGCTCGAACCGCCGCCGAGCGGGTCGCCGCCGGAGGAGCCGCAGGCGGTGGCGCCGAGGGCGAGCGCGGCGAGGGTGCCGAGGACGGCGACGCGGCGGCTTCGGTTGATTGTCGACATGGTGACAGATGTCCTTCCGGAACGGGCGGGGAGACGGGACGGGGTCAACGGGGCCGCTGCTGGGCGCGCAGTCCGGGCGGGAGCGCGAACCGGGCGAGCAGGGCGAAGAACAGCTGGGCGGAGACGGCGAGCAGCACCACCAGGAGCGCACCACCGACGGTCACCGCGTACTGGCGGGTCGCCAGCCCGTCGATGACGTAGCGGCCCAGGCCGCCCAGGCCGACGTAGGCGGCCACCGTGGCGGTCGCGATCACCTGCACGGTCGCGGTGCGGAAGCCCGCCAGCAGGGTCGGCGCGGCCGAGGGCAGGCAGACCTGCCGCAGCACCTGGGGGTGGGTCAGCCCGATGCCGCGCGCGGCGTCCCGGACGTCCGGATCGGTGCCGCGCACCCCCTCGACGGCCGCCACCAGCAGCGGCGGCGCGGCGAGCGCGACCAGCGGCATCAGGACGGCGGTGTCGCCGACCCCGGCGAGCAGCACCGCCAGCGTCACCAGGCCGAGGGTGGGCAGGGCCCGGGCGGCGCCCGCGAGCGCGGTCACCGCGGTGACGCCGCGCCCGGTGTAGCCGATCAGCAGCCCGAGCGGGACGGCGAGCAGCGCCGCGTACAGCAGGGCCTCGCCGGAGAGCAACAGGTGCTCGGAGACCCGGTGCGCGATCGAGTCCGGCCCGCTGAGGTGGTCCGGGTCGGTGAAGAAGTCGCTCAGCCAGTTCAGCCAGTTCACGAGCCCGCTCCCTTCTCCCGGACGGCCCAGGGCGCGAGCAGCCGCCGGGCGGCCACCAGCAGCAGGTCGACGGCCAGGGCCAGGACGGCGATCAGCGCGATGCCGGCCACGATCGGGGTCGGGAAGGTGCGCTGGAAGCCGTCCACGAACAGGTAGCCGAGCCCGCCGCGGCCGACCAGCGCGCCGACGCTGGCCAGTGAGATGCTGGACACCGCCGCGACCCGCAGCCCGGCGATCAGGTACGGAACGGCGGCGGGCAGCTCGACCGAGGTCAGCCGGTGCCACGGCCCGTACCCCATCGCGGTGGCGGCCTGCCGGACGGCGTCCGGGACGGCACGCAGCCCGTCCACGGTGGTCGGCAGCAGGACGGCGAGGGCGTAGAAGGTGAGCGGGATCATCACGGTCGCCTGGGTGGCGAGGCCGGTGTACGGGATGAGGACCACGAACACGGCCAGCGAGGGCAGCGCGTAGACGATGTTGAACACGGCGGACAGCGGCTGGTACAGCCGGGGGTAGCGGGCGCAGGCCAGACCGAGCGGGACAGCGAGTAGCAGGCCGATGAGCACCGGGACGAGGGCGATCACGGCGTGGTCGGCGAGCAGGTGGCCGAGGTAGCCGAGGTGGTCGCCGATCCAGTACCAGCGGACGATCGGTTCATCGTCCACCGTCGGCTCCGTCCGTGGCACCCGTGGCACCCGTGCCGTCCGTTCCGCCCGGGCGGCCGTCAGCGTCCGAGTGGCCGTCGGCGGCCGGGGGCTCGGCGATGCGGACGGGCGCGTCGGCGGCCGGCGCACCGGAGGCGTCCGGCCGCAGGGCGGCGAGGACGGCCTCGCGGCTCGCGGTGCCGGTGGCCCGGCCGTCGGCGTCCAGCGCGACGGCGACCGCGGCGGGGGAGAGGACGGCGGCGTCCAGCGCGGTGCGCAGGGTGTCGGCGTCCGGGCGGAAGGCGGCCGGCGGGTGCAGTTCGGCGGTGACGGCGTCGCGGTCGATCCAGCCGATCGGGCGGCGCTTGTCGTCCAGGACCAACTCCCATCCGCCGTACCGGAGTCCGTCGCCGACCGGGCGGAGCCTGACGGCGCTCGCGGGGCGCAGGCCGAGGCCGCGCAGGCCCCGGTCGCGCCCGAGGAAGGCGGCCACGCCCTCGTCGGCGGGGGTGGTGAGCAGGGTGTGCGGGTCGGCCAGCTGGGCGATCCGGCCGTGCTCGCGCAGCACCACCACCTGGTCGCCGAGCCGGACGGCCTCCTCGATGTCGTGGGTGACGAACAGCACCGTCTTGTGCAGCTCGGACTGGAGCCGCAGCAGCTCCTCCTGGAGCCCGGCCCGCACCACCGGGTCGACCGCGCTGAACGGCTCGTCCATCAGCAGCACCGGCGGGTCGGCGGCCAGCGCGCGCGCCACGCCGACCCGCTGCTGCTGACCGCCGGACAGCTGGAACGGGTACCGCTTGGCGGTCTCCGGTGCGAGCCCGACCAGTTCGAGCAGTTCGGCGGCGCGGACGCGGGCCTTCTTGCGGTCCCAGCCGAGCAGGTACGGGACGGTGGCGATGTTGTCGATGACCTTGCGGTGCGGGAAGAGCCCGGCCTGCTGGATCACGTACCCGATGCCGCGGCGCAGCTTGGCGGGTTCCAGCTTCGCGACGTCCGTGTCGTCCAGCAGGACCCGGCCCGAGGTGGGCTCGACCATCCGGTTGACCATGCGCAGCAGGGTGGTCTTTCCGCAGCCGGACGGCCCGACCAGGACGGTTATCCGACCGGTCGGGACCTCCAGGTCCAGGCCCTCGACCGCGACGGTGCCGTCGGGGTGGCGCTTTCCGGCGCCCTCGAATCTGATCACGTGGAGTTTCCTCGTCAGGGCGCTGCGGGGAGGCGGCGCCTGGGTCGGTCGGTCGTTCGGTGGCGGCGTTTTCAAGCGCCCGGGCGTACTTCCGCCCGCGTGGCTGCCCAGCTTTGGACCGGCGGAAACTCTGATCAGACTATGACCTGCATCATCTCCTGTCTCTGATTTACCGTCCGGCACGCGGTGCGACCGCGGGCTCAGCCGCCCTGACGGGTCGGCAGTCCGGCGGCCGCCCAGCCGACGAAACCGCCGTCCAGGTCGGTCGCCCGGTGCAGCCCGAGCTCGCGCAGGGAGGCGGCGGCCAGACTGGAGGCGTAGCCCTCGGAGCAGACCACGACCACCTCGACGTCGTAGCCCGAGGCCTCGGGGATCCGGTGACTGCCCGTCGGGTCCAGCCGCCACTCCAGCACGTTGCGCTCGATGATCAGCGAGCCCGGGATCTCCCCCTCGGCGGCCCGCTGCGCCGCCGGGCGGATGTCCACCAGCAGCGCGCCGTCCAGCTGGGCCTGGTAGGCCTCGTGGGCACGCGGTCGGTGGACGCCCTCCCGGGCCCGCTCCACCAGGTCGTCGATCGTGGTCACCATTGTTCCGGTCCTTCCTCGGAGGTGCGGACGAGCCCGCCGGCCCGCAGGTCGTAGTGCGCCATCGAGCTCAGCGGCGGCGAGTAGGCGTGCAGGGTGACGGCCGGGCCGACGGCGGTGTTGCGCACGTCGTGCACGTACTCGGGGCCGAAGGCGCGGGCGGTGCCGGCCGGGATCCGGCGGATCAGCAGGCCCTGGTCCGGGCCGCCGAGCGAGAGCTCCTCCAACTCGCCGAGGGCGACGGTGAAGGCGCCGCGGGAGCCGCCGTGGTCGTGGAAGCCGGTGGACTGGCCGGGCAGCCAGCTGATCAGCCACACCTCGTGGTCGTCGTCGGCGGCCAGGCGCCGGTACCAGCGCTCCTCGGTGGAGAGGCGGACGTGGTGGATCCACTCGTCGGGCCGCTCGGCCAGCTCACGGACGAGGGTCCGCAGGGTGCTGGGGGTGAGCGGTGCCCGGGCGCCCCCGGCGGACGGCGGCGGTGGCGGCTCGGGGGTGTCCGCCGGGCTCGCGGCGCGGGTGTCGACGGCGGCGCCGGTGCTGAGGTCGGCGTCGGGGCTGATGCTCGGGCTCGGGCTCATGAGGGCGTCCTCGGGTGCGGGAACGTCGGCGGGGAAGCGCCCGGCGTCCGGCGGCGGTGGACGGGTGCGGGCCGGCGGAGCGGCCCGGTACGCACGGGTGCGCCGGGGCGGGGCGAGGGTCAGAACTGCGGGTGCGGCTGCGCGGCGCGGGCCCTGGCAGAGGTCACAGGGCGGGACCGGCGGGGGAGAGCAAGGTCAACAGGCACAGATGGAACTCGCCTGGCGTCGCAGATCGACGTGCAGGCGGCAGACCAGAGTGGCGCCGGAGTCCATGCGCCGGATCCTTCCCGAGCGAACCGGACGAAGTCAAGCCGAGCCGACGGCCCGCCGCGGTCCGTTGCCGGCGCCGGGCCGAGCCGTCGGCCGCCCGTGGGCTCCCCGTCGACCCGCCGTTCGGCTACTCCTCGGCCGGGCGGCGCGGCGCCGGTGGGGCCGTGGCGGACGGGGCAGGGGCGGCGGGCGCGGTGGCGGACGGTGCGGTGACGGACGGCGTGGTGACGGGCGCTGCGGTGACGGGCGGCGCGGTGAGGCCCGGGGCCGGTGGCCGGTCGCCGGCCGGCTGCGCGGGCAGCGGCCCGGTGGTGCCCGGCGCCGGGCGGGCCAGCGCCTGCTCGACCAGCGGCGCGGCCCGCTCGCCCAGATGGCGGCCGAGTGCCTGGTAGGCGTCGAACTGCTGGTGGTCGAACCACTGGTCGCTGGTGCGGTCGTTCGGGAAGGCCCGGTTCGCCATGGCGTAGGCGTGCAGCTCGTACGGCATGTCGGGGGTCAGCACCGACTTGAGGAGGATCAGCCGGCCGTGCCGGACGGCCCCGGGCCCCTCGCCCAGGTCCGGGTAGTGGATGTCCCCGGTGATCACTGCCCGGGCCGAGAGTCGGGCGGACAGCTGTGCCGCCAGGCCGCGCAGCGGTGGCCGGCAGCCCGCCTGGCCCGTCCCGTCGCGGCTCGCGTCACCCGCTTCGGCGGCGCTGCCCGGGATCAGCAGCTCCGGCTCGTGCAGGGTGATGACGATGCCCAGCTCCTCGCGGGCCAGGGTGATCGCGGCGGCCAGCTTCGCGGCGTGGCCCGCGTCGCCGCTGGCGTCGATGCAGACCGCCGTCCGCACCCGGTGCCGGAGCAGCTCGACCAGCCCGAGGTTCTCGTAGTGGCCGCCGTCGGTGGTGAGCAGGAAGCGGTCGTCGGCCGGGAACCGCCCGATCAGCTCCCGCAGTTGGTACGGGAGGCGGCGGACGGCGGGCTGCGCGGGGCGGCGCCAGTCCGGCGGGCCGGACCACTCCGCGCCGAGCACCGCCGGGTTGGGCAGCCAGGTACCGAGGCGGGCGTTGGTCACCGCGAACAGCCGCTGGTAGCCGCGGGACTCCCGGCCCATCGCGGAGGAGAAGGCCGCGCCGGAGACGGCCATCGCCGACTGCACGGTGAGGTCCCGGGCGATGTGCGGGCGGGTGCGCCGCTCCAGCAGGTCGGTGCGCGCGTACCCGACCTGCGGGCCGCCCACGTAGTCGTACGAGAGTGAGAAGGAGACCGCCGGACGGCCCGGCGGCGTACGGGAGTTGCCCGACAGGTTGGCCGCCGCGGAGAAGATCACCTGGGGGAAGTCGGGGCGCCGGGCGCCGTAGTGGCTGAGCCAGGTCTGCTCCCGGAAGAAGTGGTACGGGCGGGCCACCGACCGGCCGCCCTCGGTGGCCCGCCGGACGGCGAACGCCGAGGCCAGCCGCAGCCGGTAGAACGGGTGCAGGCTCACCCAGGTCTGGTCGAGGTTCAGCCCGACCGCGCCGAGCAGCAGCGGCAGCGCCAGCTGGACGGCGGCGGGCCAGGCGTACCCCGTGGCGACCGCCCAGCCGAGGGCCAGCAGCGCACCGGCCGTCAGCACCAGGAGGGCGGCCCACACCACGAGGGTCTGCGGGAGGGTGACGGCGCCGCCGCGCGGCCGGCCCGTCGCGTCGGCTGTGCCCGTCGCGGCGCCACCTCGGCCGGGCGTCCGGCGGTCGCGCCGGAGTATGCCGAGCAGCAGCGCCAGGTAGCTGAGCGCCACGGCCAGGCCGAGCCCCGCGCCGGTCAGCTGCGGCCCGGCCGCCAGCGCCTGCTGCAGCCGCACCGCGGCCCAGGCCAGCCCCGGCACCGCCAGCACCCCGACGGCGAGCAGGGCGGCCAGCCCGAGCAGGCCGAGGTTGGCCCGGCGCACCGCGCGCGGGAGCAGCGCCTGCCAGCCGAGCGAGGGGAAGGCCAGCAGCCAGAGCAGCCAGCACCCGGCGGCCGCGGCGAGCAGGACGCCGAGGGCGGCGAGCGCCGGTGCCCGGAACTCCAGGGGCCCCGGTACGGCGTCGGTGTGGCGCAGCCCGGCCACCGCCAGCCCGCCCAGGTCGGTGAGCGGCACGGCCCGGTAGAAGCGGCTGAGCCCGAGGCCGAGCGTCAGCACGGCGGCCAGCAGCAGGGTGAGGGCGGACAGCACGCCGCGCAGCAGCGTCCCGAGGGCGACCAGCCATTCGCCGGCGCCGTCGGCGACGTACCTGCCGTGCCGGCGGAGGTGGTCCTCCTCGGGGGAGCCGGGCTCCAGCACGGTGTCGGCCGTCAGGCCCGAGACGGCGCGCACCGGGCTGCCGGGCGCCGAGTCGCTGAGCGCGAGCTGGAGCGCGCCGACGGCGTAGCCGCCGCCGGAGACGGAGACCAGGTAGCGGGCCCGCTTCAGCCAGGGACGCAGGGACTGGAGCGCGCCGAGGGTGACGCAGGCCGAGCGGATGCCGCAGCACGAAACCGGCGAACAGGTGCGTGGCGAAGATGTAGATGCCCGCGCGGATCAGCATCGCCTTGCGGCGCCGCTTCTCCTCGCTGGTGCCG
>NZ_JBEXJK010000378.1:0-7967 GCF_040609095.1 Kitasatospora sp. NPDC004799 | reverse complement strand
CGCCAGCACCAAGCCCGGAACAGCCACTACAAACGACGAGGCCACAGCCCGAAAACCGAAGCCTCATCACGCTAAGCACCGTTGCAGTACTAGGGTCGGTGCACCGACAGACCTTTCCTGCGGAGGGAGCGGAACATGGTGGGCGTGGAGCTGGCGGTCGGCTATCTCTTCGCGTGGGCGGTGCGCAAGGCCCGCCGCGTGGCGGGCCGGATGGACGCGGAGGTCGACCAGGCGCTGGATGCCGGGATGGACCGTCTGCACGAGGTAGTGGTCTCCCGCCTGGACGCCGAACCGGCGCTGGAATGGCTGACCGAGGAGGCCGACGACGGCCTGCCGGAGCCGACCCGCAACACCCGGCGGCAGCTGGAGCGCGCCCTCGGGGACGCGGCCGCGCAGGACACCGCGTTCGCCGGGGAACTGCGGCAGGCCGTCGAGGCGGTGCGCGCCGCCGATCCGGGCCGGCCCGGGCCCACGCTGAGCGGGAACACCTTCAACGGGCCGACCGCGGTGCAGCTCGGCGACCACGGCCGCCAGGACAACCACTTCGGTTCCTCGTGACCGGTGCGCAGGCGCCGGGCAACGGGCTGACCTTCGTCATCAACGGCCCGGCCGGCGTGGTGGTCGGCGACCACGCCGTCCAGAACAACTACTTCTCGCTGCGCTTCCCCAGCCCGCTGGAGACGGCCGCGCAGACCCTGGGCAAGGTGGTGCTGGAGCAGTGGCGGCAGGAGGCCCATGCGCGCGGTCTGGACGGACCGGACCTGATCCCCGTCCGGTGGCGCGTCCAGTACGAAGGGGAGGTCGGCGACCACACCCGTCTGGCAGGGGATCCCGGCGACGGAGACGCCGCCGGCCTGGCCTCCTTCGCCAAGGCCTTCAAGGAACTGCCGCAGCGCAGGCTGGTCGTGCTGGGCGGCGCGGGCAGCGGCAAGACCAGCCTGGCCGTCCTCCTGGTCATCGAGCTGCTGTGGCGGATGGCGGAGAGCGATCCCGTCCCGGTCCTGCTGCCGATCGCCTCCTGGCGCCCGCGGGTGGAGCACCTGTACACCTGGCTGGACCGGCAGTTGCTGCACGAGTACCCCCACCTGGACCAGGAGACCGTCTGCCTCCTCCGACAGGACCGACGCATCCTTCCCGTGCTCGACGGCCTGGACGAGCTGCCCGCCGCCGAGCGGCCGGAAGCCCTGGCGGAGCTCAACTCCGCGCTCAGGGAAGGCGACCCGCTGGTCCTGACCTGCCGGACCGGCGACTTCGTCAGAGCGGCCCGTGAGACGTCCGTCCTCCGCGAGGCCGCCGTGGTCCAGGCCGAGCCCCTGACCGCCGAGGAGGCCTCACGGTACCTGCTCGGCAGCGCCACGCCCCAGCACCAGCCCCGCTGGCGCCCGCTCACGGACGCACTGACCGCGGACCCGTCCTGCCCCGCGGCCGAGGTCCTGACGGTTCCGCTCATGCTGTGGCTGTGCCGAACCGCGTACGAGCGCCCGACCCCGGACGCGTTCCCCGGGGACCTCGCCGACCGGAGCCGCTTCCCCACCCCCGGGGCGGTGGAGAGCCACCTGCTGGACTCACTGGTCCCGTCGGCCTACCCCGCCGGTCCGCTGCCGCCGCCGACATCCGGCCGGAAGGAGCCGCGCAGGTGGCCCGGGGAGCGCCGGCGCCGTGATCCCGAACAGGTGTCCCGCTGGCTCCGCTTCCTCGCCCGGCACCTCGAACAGCGCGGCACGCCCGACCTCGCGTGGTGGGAACTGGGCACCGCCGTCCGGCTGGTGCCGCGCATGGTCATGACCGGGATCGCGGCCGGGGCGTGCGTCGGACTCCTCATCGGGCCCGCCGACGGGATCGTCACCGCCTGGAACGACACCAGGTCGTCGCACTCCGTCGTGACCGGGCTCGCGGACGGGTTCCTCATCATGGTGGTGGACGCCCTGATCAACGGCGTCCCCGCCGCCGTGGTCTTCGCACTCGCGCACGGGATCGGGTTCGTGTTCCGGGGCGGGGCGCTGGAGCCGTCCCGGGTGCGGATGCGCCTCGGCGGCAGGTCGGGAGGAGCGGCCGCACGGTCCGGTCCCGGGATCCTCGCGCGGGCCGGAATCGCGCTCGCGGCAGGGCTGGCCGGCGGGGCCGGGATCGGCCTCCTGGCGGGGTTCACCAGGGCCTTCCTCGAGGGGAACCCGGAATGGCTCACGGTCGGGCCGGTGAACGCGGTGCTGTACGGGGTCGTGTTCGGCTTCCCGGGCGGCCTCGCGGGCGCGCTGATGGCCTGGCTCGAAGCCCCCGTCGCCATCGAGTCGGCACCCGACCCCCGCGACCTGCTGGGCATGAACCGCCGGACCCTGTTCCAGCAGTGGCTCATGTTCGCGCCGCTGCTCGGGCTGCTGGTCGGGATCAGCGGCTGGGCCCTCCACGAGGTCCTCGACGGGTCCCTCTGGGGCGTCGACCTCGTCTGGGGCCTCGCGGCCGGGCTCAGGTTCGGGATCCTCGCCGCGCTCGGGGCCGGGCTCGGGACCGCCCTCAGCCTGACGGCCTGGGGCCAGTGGACGGTCCTCGCGCACGTCTGGCTGCCGCTGACCGGGCGGCTGCCCCTGGCGGCGATGACCTTCCTGGAGGACGCCCATCGGCGCGGAGTGCTGCGCAAGGTGGGCGCGGTCTACCAGTTCCGCCACGCCCGCCTCCAGCAGCACTTCGCCCGGCCGGTGGGGCCGCGCCGCCGGTCCGCCTGAGCAGGACGCCGCCGTTACGCGTGCGCCCCGGCGGCGGCGACCGCGAGCGCGGCCACCTGGGGCTTGCGGATGTCGGAGTGCGCGCCCGCGAACGGCTGGCCCGCCACGTCGTTGATGACGGCCGCGGCGTTCACCCGGTAGAAGGTCCCGGGCACGAAGCCGTAGTCGCCGCCGCCGGCCGCCGGCATCAGCCGGTCCTCGGCCGGCGCGACGGCCTGGTACCCGTCCGCGCCCATGCCGCCCCAGCGCCCGGCGGCCTCGGCCTCGGAGTCCTGGCGGGCGAGGAAGGAGGCCTTCGGGTACCACACGCCGACCGCCCAGTCGTGGACGGTGTGGGTGGAGACGAGCGGCCCGTGCACCCGGTCCGCGACGGCGTTCAGCGCGCCCGCGCTGCCGAAGGGGTTGTCCTGGGCGTGGGCGAAGGACCAGTGCGAGAACGCGCCCTGGATCAGCAGCAGCGAGGCCACCGGGCTGTCGGCCGGCGCACCGACCCCGGCCAGGGCGAAGGAGACCAGCCGGGCACCGAAGCTGTGGCCGACCAGGTGCACCCGCAGGGCGGGCGCGCGGCCGTGCAGGGCGGCGAGCAGCGGGCCGAGGCCGGCCCGGCCGATGTCGCCGGCCCGGGCCTTCATGACCGAGAACGAGAGCACCCGCAGCGCGTCCTTCGCCCCGTTGACGGCGTTGTGGAACCAGTCGCCGAGGCCCTGCGTGGAGGAGCCGGGCGGCGCGCTGCCGAAGGCCTCGGCGGTGGCCTGGTACGCCGTCCGCGGATCGGCGTCCAGCAGCAGCGCGGTCTCGCCCGAGTCCTCGAACTCGCCGTGCGGCGCGGGCGGCGGCACCAGGGACTGGAGCAACGCGTGGATCCGTACCAGGCGTTGCTCCTTGGCCGCGTCGGTCTCCCCCGTACCGACGGCCGCCTCCGCCTCGTCGATGAGCCGGCCGATCTCCGTCACCGCCTGCCGCTGCGCCGGGTCGGCGAAGCCCTCGGCCAGCGACTCCGCGATGTCGGCCCCGGAGACGGCCGCCGTCCCGGCGTCGGGGCCCGCCACGGCGCCGCCCCCAGCCTGGGGCGCGGCGACCGCCGTCGGCGGGGTCGCCGGCGTGGGCGGGAACCAGAGCGAGGGCCAGAAGACGCCCGCGAACCCCACCGTGCCGAGGTTCGCCGCGCCGCTTCCGGCGTCCCGGATCATCGGGAACATCTCGCCGTAGAGTCCGCGGGCCTGGTCCACGGAGTTGCCCCAGCCGTGGCTGAACACGAACAGGTCCGTCACCCCCTCGGCCGCCACCTCGTCGAGGAAGCCACCCGCCGCCGGCGAGGCCAGCACCCCGTTCTCGTCGAAGACGAGGTCCCAGACGGGCTCGCCGGTCGGCAGTCTCCTCATCGCACTGGACCTTTCGGGTGACGGTTCACCGGTTCGTCGGTTCGCCGGTTCGTACGCTCGTCCATTCGTCCATTCGTCCGCTCGTCAGACGTTCGCCAGCATCCGCATCAGGTCCACCAGGCCCGCCCCCTGCGCGTACCGCTCCCGGCCGAGGTCGGTGGCGGAGGCGGTGAGCAGGCTCTTGACCTGCCGCGGCCGGCCGATGAACTCCGGGCGGGCGGAGAGGAACGCCGCGATCACCCCGGAGACGTGCGGCGCCGCCATCGAGGTGCCCGACTGCTCCGCGTACGTCAGCAGGCTCTCCGGGGACCGGTCCCCCTCGGCCGGGGTCAGCCCGGCGGTGGCCCGGACGTTGCCGGTGGCGGCCGAGGCGATCCACTCGCCGGGCGCCACGACGTCGGGCTTCATCCGCCCGTCGAGCGTCGGCCCCTTGCCCGAGGTCCAGGTGACGCCGAACGCGTGCGGCGCCTCCCGGTGGGTGGAGCCGACCGCGATGCAGTCCTCGGCGTGGGCCGGCTCGGTGATCGAGCCCATGACGGCCGAGGTGGTGGCCTCCCGCTTGGCGCCGAAGTTGCCGGTGGAGACCACCACGACCACGCCGGAGGCGACCACCTGGCCCACCGCCTGGCAGAGCGGCGACTGGCCCGCGGCGTACTGGTCGGGCTGCCACTCGCAGCCGAGGCTCATGTTGACGCCGTGCACCCGCAGCACCGCCGGGTCCACGTTGACCTCGGTCCGCAGGTAGGTCAGTGCGCGGATGACCGCGCTGGAGGAGGTGACGAAGGTCCCCTGGCGGCTGAGCCGCATGACCTTGATGCTGACCAGTTCGCAGGCCGGCGCCATCCCGGACAGCCGGTCCGCGCCGGCCCGCGCGACGTAGCCGCTGTCCCCGGGCTCGTCCGGCGTCGCCACCCGGGGCGTCATGCCCTCCGGGGTGCAGCCCGCGATGATGCCGGCGACGTGCGTGCCGTGCCCGCTGTCGTCCACCAGCGGCGACGCCGGGCCGGGGCCCTGGGGCGCCGCCGGGTCCTGGCCCGCCGCCCCGCCGGCCGGCTGCACCGAGGGGTCGTTCGGGTTCACCAGGAAGCTGAAGTCGCGGTGCAGCCCGCTGGTCCGCCCGTGCGGCAGTTCCTCGCCCCGCCCCTCGGCGGCGAGCTCCAGCTGGGCGAAGTGCGGGTGGGTCGCGTCGATGCCGCTGTCGATCACCGCCCACACGATCCCGCCGCCGCGCGCGTCGTACGCCCGCCAGGCGGCGTTGGCCTTCACGGTGGGTGCCGAACGGTCGATCTGCGGATACAGCGCGTAGTCCGGCCACACCCGGAAGATGATCGGCGGCCGCCCGCTCCGCACGGCGGCCTCGCGGTCCTCCGCCACCAGCTCGCCGAGGTCCGCGCGGGAGAGGACGGTCTGGTACAGCTTCGGCGCGACCAGGGCCAGCCCCTGCGGCACCTCGGGCTGCACATGGCTCCCCGAGCTGACCTCCTCGGGCCACCACCCGTGGGAGCGCCCCGCGTAGTGCCCCCAGAGCGCGTAGAACTCGTCGCGGACCACCTGCAGCCCGCCGGGGTAGCGCAGGTTCAGCTCGATCAGCATCGGCACCTGCTGCTCCGCGTCGGCCTCCCCCGTGCCGCGGAGCGCGAGCCCGGGCGGGGCCAGGTTGAGGTCACCCACGATGGGCGACCGGAAGGGGCTCTCGGGCTCGTACGCCATGACCGTTCCCCTCTCCCCCGGCGGCGGCCGGGGCGACCGGCCCCCTCGACACGACCACCCCACCTGCGAGTGTCGGCCGCGCCCCCACCCCCTGCAACTCGCCGGGTGACGGACGTCCCCGCCGGGAGATGATTGACAAACTCAACCTTTCATCCCTAGGCTCGCTATTGCTTCAGATGGTGAAATTTCCACCCGGAGCACCACCCTCCCCACCTCGAGACCGCGAGACCCTCATGACCGACGCCATCCCTTCTGTGGTCGCCCGCCTGCGGGCCGAGTTCTCCACCGGCCGGACCAGGCCGCTCGCCTGGCGCCTGGAGAAGCTGGCCGCCCTGCGCACCCTGCTCACCGAGCAGGCCGAGGTGTTCCAGCAGGCCCTGCACGCCGACCTCGGCAAGAGCGCCACCGAGGCGTACCGGACCGAGATCGGCTTCACGCTCAACGAGCTCGACCACACCGTGACCCACCTGGCGCAGTGGCTGGCCCCGGAGCCGGCCGCCGTGCCGGAGGTCTTCCGCCCCGCCGAGGCCCGGGTGGTCCGCGACCCGCTGGGCGTGGTGCTGATCATCGCGCCCTGGAACTACCCGATCCAGCTCGCGCTGGCCCCGCTGGTCGGCGCCCTGGCCGCCGGGAACACCGCCCTCGTCAAGCCCAGCGAGCTCGCCCCGGCGACCTCCACGGCCATCGCCGAGCTGCTGCCCCGCTACCTGGGCGAGGAGACCGTCGCGGTCGTCGAAGGCGCCGTCCCGGAGACCACCGCCCTGCTGGAGCAGCGCTTCGACCACATCTTCTACACCGGCAACGGCGCGGTCGGCCGGATCGTCATGACGGCCGCCGCCAAGCACCTGACCCCGGTCACCCTGGAGCTGGGCGGCAAGAGCCCGGTCGTGGTCGACCCCGGCGCCGACCTCGCCGTCACCGCCCGGCGGATCGCCCGCGGCAAGTTCCTCAACGCCGGACAGACCTGCGTCGCCCCCGACTACGTCCTCGCCGTCGGCGACACCGCGGCCGGCCTGGAGAAGGAACTGGCCGACGCCGTACGCGAGTTGTTCGGCGAGGACCCGGCCGCGAGCAGCGAGTACGGGCGGATCGTCAACGAGCGCCACTTCGACCGGCTCACCGCGCTGCTCGACGATGGACGGACGGTCGTCGGCGGCGAGCACGACCGCGCCGCGCGCTACCTCGCCCCGACCGTCCTCGCCGACGTCCCGGCGACCGCCCCGGTGATGCGGACCGAGATCTTCGGCCCGATCCTGCCCGTCCTCACCGTCCCCGACCTCGACGCGGCGATCGCGTTCATCAACGAGCGCGACAAGCCGCTCGCCCTGTACGCCTTCACCGAGTCCGCGGAGACCAAGCGCCGGCTGGCCGAGGAGACCTCCTCCGGCGCGCTCAGCTTCGGCCTGCCGGTCTCGCACCTGGCGATGCCCGAGCTGCCGTTCGGCGGCGTCGGCGAGAGCGGCATGGGCCGCTACCACGGCGAGTACTCGATCGAGACCTTCAGCCACGCCAAGGCCGTGGTCGACAAGCCGCTCGTCTGATCCCCCCGGCCCTGCCGATCCCCTGATCCCTCCGCCCCGCCGATCCCTCCGGAGCGACCGCCCATGACCATGACCCCGCCCGAGCACGTCGCCGCCGTGGCCGCCGAGACCGCCAGGTTCGCCACCGCCGTACGGTCGGCCGACCCGGCCACCCCCGTCCCCAGCTGTCCGGACTGGACCCTCGCCGACCTCGTCCGCCACACCGGCAGCGTCCACCGCTGGTTCACCGTCCTGCTGCGCCGACGCAGCCAGGAGCCGCCCACCAGCCGCGACGTCGACCTGAAGCTCCCCGAGCGGGCGGAGGACTACCCGGCCTGGCTCACCGAGGCCGGCGCGGAGGCCGACGCCGCCTTCGCGGAGACCGACCTCGACGCCCCGATGTGGGCCTGGGGCGTCGACCAGCACGCCCGGTTCTGGGTGCGCCGGATGCTGTTCGAGACCCTCGTGCACCGCGTCGACGCCGAACTCGCCCTGGGCCTGCGGCCCGAGATCGACCCGGACCTCGCGGCGGACGGCGTGGCCGAGTTCCTGACCAACCTGCCGCACGCGACGCTCTTCGCCCCGCACACCGCCGAACTGCGCGGCGACGACCGCACGATCCGCTTCACCCGCAC
>NZ_JBEXJK010000377.1:0-7977 GCF_040609095.1 Kitasatospora sp. NPDC004799 | reverse complement strand
GGCGAGATCGAAGCGGCCGTCCTCGGCCGGCCCGGTGTGGCCCAGGCGGCCGTGATCGTCCGCGAGGACGTCCCCGGCGACAAGCGCATCGCCGCGTACCTCGTCCCCGCCACCGGTGCGGAGCTCGACACCGCCGCCCTGCGCGGCACCCTCGGGACGGTGCTGCCGGAGTACATGGTCCCGTCCGCGATCGTGCTGCTGGACGAACTCCCGCTGACCGTCAACGGCAAGCTCGACCGCCGTGCTCTGCCGGCCCCCGAGACCACCGCGATCCAGGAGGCCTACCGCGCCCCGCGCACGGCGGACGAGCAGGTGGTCTGCGAGGTGTTCGCCGAGGTCCTGGGCCTGCCCCAGGTGGGCATCGACGACAACTTCTTCGAGCTGGGCGGCCACTCCCTGCTCGCCGTCACCCTGGTCGAGCGGCTGCGCTCGCGCGGCGTCCAGGTTTCGGTGCGCGGGCTGTTCCAGGTGCCGACGCCCGCCGGGCTGGCGGCCGTCGACTCCGGCCAGGCCTTCGTCGTGCCGGAGAACCGCATCCCGGCCGACGCGACCGCGCTGACCCCGGACATGGTCACGCTGGCCGAGCTGAGCCAGGCGGACCTCGACCGGATCAGCGCGGCGGTTCCGGGTGGTGCGGCGAACGTCGCCGACGTCTACCCGCTGGCGCCACTGCAGGAAGGCATCTTCTTCCACCACCTGCTCGACGCCGACCAGGGCCGCGACGTCTACATCGTCCCGGTGGTCCTGGGCTTCGACTCCCGGAGCCGCGTCGACGCCTTCGTGACCGCGCTCCAGCACGTCGTCGACCGGCACGACATCCTGCGGACGGCCGTGTTGTGGGAGAACCTGCCCCAGCCGCTCCAGGTCGTGCTGCGCCGGGCCGTTCTGCCCGTCCACGAGGTCGTGCTGTCCGGCGCAACCGAGGACGACGCGGTGACCCGGCTGCTCGCGGCCTGCCCGCCGTCGATGGACATCCGCCAGGCCCCCATGGTCGACCTGACGATCGCTCAGAAGCCGGACGGCGACGGTTGGTTGATGGCTCTGCGCAGCCATCACCTCACCCGCGACCACCAGGCCCTGGAGATCCTCTTCGAGGAGGTGCGCGCCCACCTGGAGCACGAGGAGGACCGCCTGCCGGCCCCGGCGCGGTACCGCGACTTCGTCGCCCACGCCCGCCTGGCGGTCACGCCGGAGCAGCACCGCGCCTACTTCGAGCGCGCCCTCGGCGACGTCGAGGAGCCCACCGCGCCGTACGGCGTGCTGGACGTCCACGGCGACGGCACCGACACCGGCGAGGCCGTCGTCGAGCTGTCGGCCGAACTGGCCGGCCAGGTCAGGGAGCAGGCGCGTCGCCACGGCGTCAGCGCCGCCGCGTTCTTCCACCTGGCCTGGGCGCGGGTCGCCGCCGCGACGACCCGCCAGACCCACCCCGTGTTCGGCACGGTGTTCCTCGGCCGGATGGACGCGGGCGGCACCGCGCACCGGACGCCGGGTCTGTACATCAACACCCTGCCGATCCGGATCGACGCCACCCGGCCGTTGGACGCCGGACTGCGGGCGGCCCAGGTCCAGTTGGGCGAGCTGCTGCGGCACGAGCACGCCCCGCTGACCCTCGCCCAGCAGGCCACCGGCCTCCCCGCGCAGAGCCCGCTGTTCACCTCGCTGCTCAACTACCGCCACAGCCCGAGCGCTTCGGGCGAGGGGACCGGCCTGGCCGGGATCCGGGTGCTGTACGGGCACGAGCGGACCAACTACCCGCTCACCGCGTCGGTGGACGACACCGGTGTCGGTTTCCGGCTCTCCGTGCAGGCGGGGTCGCCGATCGACCCGGAGGTGGTGTGCGGCCTGCTGCACACGGCGGTCGAGAACATGGCCGGCGCGCTGGAGCGGGACGCCCGGACGCCGCTGGAGCGGATCCCCGTCCTCGACGACCGGCAGCGCGAGCAGCTGCTGACGGCGTGGAACGACACTGCCTCCGAGGTTCCGGCCGCCACGGTCGGGGCGCTGTTCGAGGCGCAGGTCGCGCGGATGCCGGAGGCGGTCGCGGTGGCCGCCGACGGGGTCGAGACCTCCTACCGCGAGCTGGACGAGCGGGCGAACCGCCTGGCCAGGCTGCTGGTGTCGCGGGGCGTGGGCGCGGAGTCCGTGGTCGGCGTCTGCCTGGACCGCGGGGTCGAGCTGATGGTCGCGCTGCTGGCGATCGTCAAGGCGGGCGGTGCCTACATGCCGATCGACCCGGCGTACCCGGCGGACCGGATCGGCTACATGCTGGAGGACGCGGCGCCGGTGACGGTGCTGGCCTCCTCGGCCACGGCGTCCGTCCTTCCCGGCTCCGGTGCGCTGGTCCTGGACGCGCCGGAGACGGTGGCGGAGCTGGCCGGCCTGGACGGCGGCGCCCTGCTGGACCGCGTGGTGCGGACCGGGGACGCGGCGTACGTCATCTACACCTCCGGGTCGACCGGCCGCCCCAAGGGCGTGCTGGTGTCCCACGCGGGTGTGGCGAGCCTGGTGGCCGGTCAGGTGCGCTACCTGGGCGTCGGCTCCGGGTCGAGGGTCGGGCAGTTCGCCTCGGCGGGCTTCGACACCTTCGGCTGGGAGTGGTTCATGGCCCTGCTGACCGGTGCGGCCCTGGTGGTGATCCCGCAGGACCGCCGTCTGGGCGAGGCCCTGCCGCACTTCCTGGCGGAGCAGCGGGTCACCCACGTGACGCTGCCGCCGGCCGTGCTGGCCACCCTGGACGAGCGCTCGATCGCCGACGAGGTCGTCCTGGTGACCGCCGGTGAGGCCTGCCCGCCGGACGTGATGGCCCGCTGGATGCGGGACCACCGGGTGTTCAACTCGTACGGCCCGACCGAGACGACGGTGGACGCCACGATGTGGCCGTGCGACCCGTCGGCGGGCGAGGTGTCGATCGGTTCGCCGGTGGTCGACACCCGGGTGTTCGTGCTGGACGAGTTCCTCGCGCCGGTCCCGGTCGGCGTGCCCGGTGAGATGTACGTGGCCGGTGCCGGCCTGGCCCGGGGCTACCTGGGCCGCCGGGGCCTGACGGCGGAGCGCTTCGTCGCCTGCCCGTTCGGCGAGTCCGGGGAGAGGATGTACCGCACCGGCGACCTGGCCCGCTGGCGTGCGGACGGGACGCTGGACTACCTCGGCCGCACCGACGACCAGGTGAAGATCCGCGGCCACCGGATCGAGCTGGGCGAGATCGAGGCGGCCCTGCTCGACCGGTCCGACATCGCCCAGGCCACCGCGATCGTCCGCGAGGACGTCCCGGGGGACCGGCGCATCGCCGCGTACGTCGTCCCGGCCGCCGGTGCGCGGGTGGACACCGCCGAGGTCCGCGGAGCCCTCGCGGCGGCGCTGCCGGAGTACATGGTTCCGTCCGCGATCACGGTCCTGGACGCGCTGCCGCTGACCGTCAACGGCAAGCTCGACCGGCGCGCCCTGCCGGCGCCGGACCGGGCGGAGCTGCTGGAGGCGTCCTACCGGGCGCCGCGCACCGCGGACGAGCGGGTGGTCTGCGAGGTGTTCGCCGAGGTCCTCGGGCTGGAGCGGGTCGGCATCGACGACAACTTCTTCGAGCTGGGCGGCCACTCGCTGCTGGCGGTCACGCTGGTCGACCGGCTGCGGTCGACGCTCGGGGTCGTGGTCGGCGTCCGGAACCTCTTCGAGGGCCCGACGGTCGAGTCCCTGGTCCGGGGGCTGAGCCGGCCGGCGGGCGTGGAGGGCCTCAAGGTCCTGCTCCCGCTGCGCGCGGACGGCGAGCGGCCGCCGTTCTTCGCGGTGCACCCGGCCGGCGGCCTGAGCTGGTGCTACGCGCCGCTGACCGGGATCATGCCCGAGGAGTGGCCGCTGTACGGCCTCCAGGCGCGCGGCCTGAGCGAGCCGGGCGCGCTGCCGGGCTCCGTCAAGGAGATGGCGGCGGACTACGTCGAGCAGATCCGCGCGGTGCAGCCGAGCGGCCCGTACCACCTGCTGGGCTGGTCGCTGGGCGGCGTGGTCGCGCAGGAGATGGCGGTGCAGCTGCAGGCCGTCGGCGAGGAGGTCGGCGCGCTGGTCGTGCTGGACGGCTACCCGTCGGCCGCCGTGGACCAGGGCGTGGACCAGCCCGGGCTCGAGGAGGTCGACTGGACCGACGCCGTGCTGCGGGTCGGTGAGCGCTTCGGGCTCGACCTCTCCGAGGAGGAGCTGGCCGTGGCCGAGGGCGTCCGGGCGAACAACGTCGAGATCGCGACGGCGCACGTCCCCGGCACCTTCCGGGGCGACCTGGTCCACGTGGCGGCCCTGCTGGACAAGCCGGCCGGGACGCCGCTCGGGGTCCGCTGGACGCCGTACGTCACCGGCGAGGTGGTGCAGACGACCCTGCCGTGCCGGCACCACGAGCTGGCGCAGCCGGAGGCGCTGCGGGCGGCCTGGGCCGCGACGGACCGCTGGCTCGAGGGCTGAGCCGCCGGTAGGACACGCACGGAGGGCCCGCCGGACGACCGGCGGGCCCTCCGGGGTTCTCCGGCGTTCGGGCGGGCTGCCCGGCGTCCTTATGACAACGGCATTGACGTGTGACGGTGCCGCCGGTTTCATGGCTCGCACTCCCGCCCGCGTCACCCCCTTCCGGCGCGGGCGGTCCCCCACACGCGCACCCCACGAGCAAGGCGGTGATCCGTTGGCATCGACGGTGAAGGACACGGGCGGCGGCCCGAGAACGGACGCGCGAGGCACCCACGTCACGATGCGGCGGTCGCTCGGCCTGCTGGACGGAGCGGTGATCGCCGCCTCCAGCACGGCCGCCACCAGCAGCATCGGGATCGGCCTGGGGCTGATGGCCGGGGTGGTCGGCCTGCACCTTCCGGCGATCATGCTGCTGGCCTTCCTCCCGGTCCTGGCCATCGCCGGCGGGTACGGGCGGCTGAACGCCGTCGAGCCGGACGCGGGCAGCGGCTACCGGTGGGTCGGGCGCACCCTCAACCCCTGGCTGGGCTTCCTGACCGGGTGGGTGAACACCGTGGGGACCGTCGTCTTCATGGCGTACACCACGACCGTCACCGGCTCCTCGGTCATCCAGCTGCTCGACCAGGCCCACGTGCGCAGCGTCGCCGGGCTGCGGCTCGACGCCGACTCGACCGTCCAGTGCACCCTGCTCGGCCTGGTGGTGCTGGTGGGCGCCGCGCTGGTCGCGGTGCGCGGGCTGGACCTGGCGGCCCGGCTGCAGAAGGCGCTGCTGGTCTTCGAGTACGCCGTGCTGCTCGGCTTCTGCGGCTACGGGCTGTTCGCCGGCGACCAGCCGTTCTCGCTCCAGTGGTACAACCCCTTCGACATCCCCTCCTTCGACGCGGTCGCGCAGGGCATGGTGTTGGCGGTGTTCTGCTACTGGGGCTTCGAGTCGGTGTTCAGCGTCGGCGAGGAGGTGCGCGACCCGCGGGACGCCTCCCGGGGCGGGCTGCTGGCCCTGGTGGTGATGCTGGCGCTGTTCCTGCTCGCCGGCACGGCCTTCCAACGGGTGCTGCCGATGGACGAGTTGGCCGACAACGGCGCGCACGGGCTGACCTACTTCGGCGCCAAGCTGGCCGAACAGCCGCTGGCCGCACTGCCGTTGATCGCGCTGATGTTCTCCGCGGTGGCCTCGCTGCAGTCCTCGGTGATCCCGACCGCGCGCGGGATGTACGCGATGGGGCGCGACCGGGTGCTCGGCCCGGTCTGGACCCGGCTGCACCCCCGGCACGCCACGCCCGCCGCCGGCACCCTGCTGATCACCGGCGTCGCGGTCGCCCTGGCGCTGGCCTCGATCGCCATCCCGACCGTCGGCGACCTGATCTCGGCCGCGGTCAACGCGATCGGCGTCGTCGTCGCGCTCTACTACGCGCTGACCGCCGTCGCCGCCGCCGTCCGCTTCCGCGGGCTGCTGCGCACCGACCCGCTGCAGGGGCTGCGCGCGGTGGTCGGGCCGCTGCTGGGCGCGGCGGCGCTGCTCGCCGTCGGCGGCTACCTCGCCTGGACCTTCTACGACTCCACGGACCACTTCGAACTCGCCGCCGACAACGGGTGGTTCGAGCTGACCGTGGTGGTAGTGATGATCGTCAGCGGGCTGCCGGCGGCGGCCTGGGCCCGCTGGCGGCGCCGCTCGCCGTACTTCCTGCGGGAGGGCGCGGCAGGCGAGTGACCCGTACGAAGCACGACCAGGCACGACCACGCGAGAACGGAGCACCACCCATGACCCAGGCCGATCTGGTCTTCACCCACGGCCCCGTCCACACCGGCGACGCGGCCCGGACCCGGGCGAGCGGCCTGGCGGTCGTCGGCGAGCGGATCGCCGCCGTCGGGCACGACGAGATCCGGGAGCTGATCGGGCCGGGGACGGAGGTCGTCGACCTCACCGGCAAGCTGCTGCTGCCCGGCTTCCAGGACGCGCACATCCACGCGGTGTTCGGCGGCGCGGAGTTGGCGTCCTGCGACCTCACCGGGACGGTCGGCGTCGCCGACTACCTGGCGCGCATCCGGGCGTACGCCGAGGCCAACCCGGAGCAGGAGTGGATCACCGGCAGCGGGTGGTCGATGGAGAGCTTCGAGGGCGGCCTGCCGACCCGGCAGCTGCTCGACTCCGTCGTCCCCGACCGGCCGGTCTACCTGACCAACCGGGACCACCACGGCGCCTGGGCCAACACCCGGGCGCTGGAACTCGCCGGCCTCACCGCCGACACCCCCGACCCGGCCGACGGGCGGATCGAGCGGGAGGCCGACGGCACCCCGAGCGGCACGCTCCAGGAGGGCGCCACCGCCCTGGTCGCCCGGCTGCTGCCGCCCGCGACCGCCGCCGACCGGCTGGACGGGCTGCTGCGCGCCCAGCGGCTGCTCCACTCGCTCGGCATCACCGGCTGGCAGGACGCGCTGCTCGGCGAGTTCAACGGCCAGCCGGACCCGTCCGACGCGTACCTCGCCGCCGCCCGCTCCGGCGCGCTGACCGCCCGGGTGACCGGCGCGCTCTGGTGGGAGCGCGACCGGGGTGCCGAGCAGATCCCCGAACTCGTCCGGCGGCGCGAGGAGTTGAGCCACGGGCGGTTCCGGGCCGGCTCGGTCAAGATCATGCAGGACGGCATCGCGGAGAACTTCACCGCCGCGATGACCAGCCCCTACCTGGACGGCTGCGGCTGCGCCACCGCCAACTCCGGCCTCAGCTTCGTCGATCCGGTGGCGCTGCGCGGGCACGTCACCGCGCTGGACGCGCTCGACTTCCAGGTGCACTTCCACGCGCTCGGCGACCGGGCCGTGCGGGAGGCACTGGACGCGATCGAGGCCGCCCGCACCGCCAACGGCCGGCGCGGCGCCCGGCACCACCTCGCCCACCTCCAGGTGGTCCACCCGGACGACCTCCCGCGCTTCGCCCGGCTCGGCGCCGTCGCCAACATCCAGCCGCTCTGGGCCGCGCACGAGCCGCAGATGGACGAGCTGACCATCCCCTTCCTCGGGCCGGAGCGGGCCGCCTGGCAGTACCCGTTCGGCGCCCTCCAGCGGGCCGGCGCCACCCTGGCGGCGGGCAGCGACTGGCCGGTGAGCAGCCCGGACCCGCTGGCGGGGCTGCACGTGGCGGTCAACCGGATGGAGCCGGAGGCCACCGACGGCCGGGTCTTCCTGCCCGAGCAGCGCCTCGACCTGGGCTCGGCCATCGCCGCCTACACGGCCGGCAGCGCCCACCTGAACGGGCACGACGACGCCGGGGTGCTGGCACCCGGCCTGCTCGCCGACCTGGTGGTGCTCGACCGCGACATCCTCACCGGCCCGCCGGAGGAGATCGCCACCGCCCGCGTCCTGCGCACCTACGTCGGCGGACAGCTGGTCCACGCCGCCGACTGACCCACCCCGGCGCGCACGGCACCGCCGTCGGTGGTGGGCACACGGGGGCCCACCACACCCGGCATCGACATGGGCCTGGTGCCCGCCGCGTACTTGGCGTCCAAGACCTTCCTCAACGCCGTCACCGTCCAGTAC
>NZ_JBEXJK010000376.1:0-7993 GCF_040609095.1 Kitasatospora sp. NPDC004799 | reverse complement strand
CGCCTGGATGCTGTACGGCGGCACCAGCGGCCGGTTGTCCACCAGCACCGCCTCGCCCGCGGCCCGGATCGCGGACAGCGCGGTCAGCCGCTGGCAGTTGGAGACCAGGGCGCAGGCCGCCGACCGGGTGGTCTCGTACAGCCAGCCGCTCAGCCGGGACGCCGCCGAGATCCACCGCAGCCTGGCCGACGCCGCCACCACCGCGGCGAGCGGCTTCCTGCTGGCCGGCACCGAGCCCGCGGAGGTCCGCGGCCGCTACGAGCGGGACATCGCCACCGCCGCCGAGCTGGTCGCCCAGGCCGCCGCCCGGACCACGGCGACCTCCCCCGCGCAGGGCTCGCTCGCCCGGCTGAACAAGCAACTCCCGGCGTACGCGGGCCTGGTGGAGACGGCGCGAGCGGACAACCGGCAGGGCATCCCGCTCGGCGGCGCCTACCTGCGCTACGCCTCCGAGCAGATGCAGACCGTCCTGCTGCCGGCCGCCGCCGAACTCGCCGAGGTCGAGCGGCAGGAGCTGGCCGACGACTACCGCGCGGCGCAGTCCGTGCCGTGGGCCGCCTACGGCCTGGCGCTGGTCACCCTGGCCGCGCTGGTCTGGGTGCAGCTGACGCTGTTCCGCCGCACCAACCGGGTGTTCAACATCGGGCTGCTGGGCGCCACCGCCGCCGTACTGGCCGGCGCCCTGTGGCTGACCGTCACCGGGCTGGCCACCAGCTCGGCGCTCAAGCAGAGCGCCCGCGAGGGCGCGGGCCCGCTGCAGGCGCTCAACTCCGCCCGGGCGGACGTGCTGACCGCCCGGCTGGCGGAGAACCTGCACTTCGTCGCCCGCGGCTCGACCGGCCGGTACGCCGACCAGTGGGCGAAGACCGCCGAGACCCTGGGCGGTGTGAAGGACGTCCCGCCGGACCGGTACAGCGGCTCGCTGGCGGAGGCCCTGCACCGGGCCCCGGCGGCCGCGAAGCCGGGCATCCAGGACGCGGTGAAGCAGTTCGAGCACTGGCGCGGGCTGCACGACGCCGCCCGGACGCGGGAGGTCGCGGAGGCCGACTACCAGGGCGCGCTGGAGGCCACCGTGACGGCCAGGCCCGACGCGGACACCGCCGACGCCGCCTTCAACGCCACCGACAAGGCGCTCGCCCGGGCCGCCGACATCGAGCAGGACCGTTTCCGGCAGGCCGCCGAGGGCACCGGCGGAGACCTGCGGGCCGCCGCCGTCGCCACCGCGCTGCTGGGCCTGCTGGCCGCGGCCGCCGCGCTGCGGGGCCTGGGCCGGCGACTGGCCGAGTACCGCTGACGGGCAAGGGGGAGGAAACCGACCGATGAACGACCGAGGATCCAGGAGAAGGACCAGGCCCGCCGCCGCGCTGGCCCTGCTGGCGGCCGGCGCGGCCGTGCTCGCCGGGGGCGGGCCGGTCGGCGCCGCCCCGGCGGGCGCGACCGCCGCGCCGCTGGCCGTGCCGGCCGCCGTGCAGCAGGAGGGGCAGGAGCAGGCCGAGGGCTGCGACGTCACGAAGAGCATGCCGCCGAGCACCGAGGACGGCCCGGCCGTGAAGGCCATCAAGGGCAGGCACAGCCTGGTGATCGGGGTGGACCAGAACAGCTACCGCTGGGGCGCCCGCAACCCGAACACCGGCCAGATCGAGGGCTTCGACATCGACCTCGCCCGGGCGATCGGCGCGGCCGTCATGGGCGACCCGGAGAAGGTGGTGCTCAAGCCGGTGGCCACGGCCGACCGGATCGACGCCGTCAAGAAGGGCCGGGTCGACCTGATCGTCCGCACCATGACGGTCAACTGCAAGCGGCTGGAGGAGGTCGCCTTCTCCAAGCCGTACTTCACCATGAGCCAGCGCGTCCTGGTGCCGAAGGCCTCGCCGGCCAGGACCATCGACGAGGCGGTCAAGGACCGGACGGTCTGCGCCGCCGACGGCTCCACCGCGCTGAACGTGGTCAAGGAGAAGAAGACCGCCCGGCAGGTCGTCACGGTGGAGAACCAGCTGGACTGCCTGGTCCTGATGCAGCTCGGCAAGGTCGACGCCACCATGACCGACAGCGGCCTGGCGGCCGGTCAGGCCGCGCAGGACCAGACCGTGCGGATCGTGGACGGCGAGGCCCAGCCGGAGGTGATCGGCGTCGCCATGGCGAAGGACAGCACCGACCTGACCGCCCGGGTGAACCAGGTGCTGGCCGACTACTACGCGCGCGGCGACTGGGCCCGTTCGTACGAGCACTGGCTCAAGCCGTACATGCTCAACGAGGCCGACCGCTACTGGCCGGGCGCGCACTGAACCGGCCCGCTGGACGGCACCCGGGACAGCAACCGGGGCGGTCGGCGGACGGCCGGCGGACGGCCGGGGGTGACGCGGAGGACGGCGCGGGAGAGGTAGCGCGCGGGCCGTCAGCGGGGCGTTGACGGCCCATGGACGCCCCGCGCCCGCTCCGCCCGAACGGCCACCGGCTAGGGTTCGGGACGATCACCACGGGGAGACCGGTGGTGGACACGGGGGTTGTCGTGGGACCGCACGTGAGGCCTGTCGGGTACGTCGGGCACGTCGGGATCGCACGCGAGGAAGGAAGGACACCGCGGTGGCGGCATCGGCTGGCCCGGTACTGAGCCGGGAGGAGGTCGACCGCGCGCTCGCCCGCCTCGGCGCGGAGCGGGACGCGGTCGAGTCGGCGCTGCTCGCCCTCCAGGACCACCCGGGCCTGCGGCTGCTGGACGGCGCCGAGCTGTCCGGGCGCACCCTGGAGCGCTGGTCCGTCGCGGGCAAGGGCCTGCCGCTGCTCTGGGCGCTGTTCGACCGCTACTCCGAGGCGCTGGCCTCGGCGCGCGCCGTACGGGCCCGCAAGGCCAAGCCCGGCGCGCCCGAACTCGCCGAGCTGAGCGAACTGCTCACCGGCGACGCGGTGACCGTCCCGGGCGGGGTGGTGCCGGACGGCCCGCAGGTGCTCGGCGCGCCCGCCAAGCTGGTCGAGCGGATCAGCCTGGACGCGCTGATGGCCCGGATGAACTCCTGGTACGCCACCGTGCTGGAGGTGGTCAGCGCCGCCGACGCGGTCTGGTCGGCGCTGCCGGCCCGGATCGACCTGCTGCTGGCCGAGCTCCAGCGGGTGCGCACCCTGGCCGCCTCGCTCGGCGTGCGCACCGGCGCCCACCCGCTGGCCGACGACCTGACCGGGATCGAGCAGGGCCTCGCCGAGCTGCGCGCCGAGGTGCGCGGGGACCCGCTGGCGCTGTGGCGCCCGGCCCGGGTGCCCGCCCAGCGCGGCACCGTCCCGGAGGGCTTGGCCTTCGCCGGCCCGGCCGGGATGGTGGACACCGAGCGGTTCGACCGGAGCGGGCGGGCGCTGGACGGCGTCCGGCTGGAGCTGGAGGACCTGCTGCGGCTGCGCGACGAGGCCGAGGAGCGCCTCCAGGGCGTCGGCGACCTGCTCCAGCGGGCCGACGCCACCCTGGCCGAGGCCCGCCGGGCGCGCGGCGAGGTGCTGGCGAAGATAGCGTCCAGCGACGTCCCGGCGGTGCCGGGACCGGCCTCGGCGCTGCGCGAGCGGATCGTCGCGGCGCTGGACCTGCGGCAGGCCGGGCAGTGGGGCCGGCTGGCGCCGCTGCTGGACGCGCTGGAGGACGCCGCCGCCAAGGAGCTGGGCCGGGCCCGGCAGTCGCTCACCGAGGTGACCCAGCCGCTGGCCGTCCGGGCCGAGCTGCGCGGGCGGCTGGACGCCTACAAGGCGATGGCGGCCCGGCTGCGGGTCGCCGAGGACCCGGAAGTGATCGAACGGTACGAGAAGGCGCGCTGGCTGCTGTGGAGCGCGCCCTGCGACCTGCGGGCGGCGGCCGCCGCGGTGGCCCGGTTCCAGCAGTCGCTGCGGCCGGCCCACACCGAGGCCGAGGCCGGGCAGGCACCGGAGGGGGCCGGCCGGCCGCCCGCCGACGGACAGGTCCAGGGGGGCTGAGGGTGATGGGCGAGACGTGCGGACGGCCGGAGTGCTCCGGCAGCGGCAGGATCGACGCCGACGGCTACTGCGACGAGTGCGGTCTCGCCCCGGCGGGCGGGACGACCGCGACCTCCGGGGCGGCTGCCTCCGGTGCCGCGGGGGCGGCGGCCGGTCCCGGCTCGCCCTGCCCGCGCGACTGCTCCGGGACCATCGACCCGGACGGCTACTGCGACGAGTGCGGGCTGACCCCGTCGGCCGGCGACACCGGCGTCACCCAGCCCCACGTCCCCTCCGCCCGGGTCGCCCCGGGCTCCGGCCACGGCTCCGGACCGCACGGCTCCGGCCGCGGTGGCTCGGCCCGCGCGCTGTCGGCCCGCACCGGCTCGGCGCGCTCGATGTCCGGCCGCTCCCGCTCGCACCGCTCGACCCGTACCGGCAGCGGCCGCTCGGTCTCGGTCCGCTCCACCCGGGGCAGCGTCAGCGCGGGCACCCGCAACCGGCTCGGCGCCGGGCTGGTCACCGTACCGACCGTCGAGGCGGCCGACCCGGCCCGGGCGGTGCTGGCCGACCCCGAGGTGCCCGAGCGCAAGCGGTTCTGCTCCAAGTGCGAGGCCCCGGTGGGCCGGGAGAAGAACGGCCGCCCCGGCCGCCCGGACGGCTTCTGCACCAAGTGCGGCACGCCGTACTCGTTCACGCCCAAGCTGCGCCGCGGCGACCTGGTCGGCGGGCAGTACGAGGTGGTGGGCTGCCTGGCGCACGGCGGGCTCGGCTGGATCTACCTCGCGGTGGACCGGCGGGTCAACGACAAGTGGGTGGTGCTCAAGGGCCTGCTGGACACCGGGGACGAGGACGCGCTCGCGGTGGCCGTCGCCGAGCGGCGCTTCCTGGCCGAGGTGGACCACCCGAACATCGTCCGGATCATCAACTTCGCCGAGCACCCGGACCTGCGCACCGGCTCCACCGACGGCTACATCGTGATGGAGTACGTCGGCGGGAAGTCGCTCAAGGACATCGCCAACGAGCGCCGCACCCGGGACGGCCGGCGCGAGCCGCTGCCGGTCGAGCAGGCGATCGCGTACGCGCTGGAGGCGCTGCCGGCCCTGGGCTACCTGCACGACCGGGGCCTGGTGTACTGCGACTTCAAGATCGACAACGTGATCCAGAGCGGCGACGCGCTCAAGATCATAGACATGGGCGCGGTCCGCCGGCTCGACGACGACGGCCCGATCTACGGCACCATCGGCTACCAGGCCCCGGAGATCGCCACCGACGGCCCGTCCGTCGCCTCCGACCTGTACACCGTGGCCCGCACCCTCGCGGTGCTCACCTTCGACTTCCAGGGCTACAGCGGCGCCTACCGCGACTCGCTGCCCGGCCCCGAGCAGGTCGAGGTCTTCGCCCGGTACGAGTCGTACTACCGCTTCCTGGTCCGCGCCACCGACCCGGACCCGGCCCGCCGCTTCGCCTCCGCCGAGGAGATGGCCGACCAGCTCACCGGCGTGCTGCGGGAGGTGCTGGCCCTCCAGGACGACCGGCCCCGGCCCGCGCCCTCCACCCTGTTCGGGCCCGAACTGCGCGTCGTGGACACCGAGTTGGTGCTGCCCACCGAGCGGGCCGGGCAGCTCCGGGTGGCCCCGCTGGACCCGGCGGCCGCCGCCCTCGCGCTGCCCGTCCCCCGGGTCGACCCCGGCGACCCCAACGCGGGCTTCCTGGCCGTCCTGGTCACCCCGGACCCGGAGGAGACGCTCGCCGCGCTGGCCGCCGCGCCCGCCGTCTCGGTCGAGAGCCGGCTGCGCGAGCTGCGCGCCCTGCTCGAACTCGGGCGCCACGAGGAGGCGGTGGGGCGGCTCGCGGAACTGGAGCGGGACCAGCCGGACGACTGGCGGGTGGTCTGGTACCGCGGGCTGACCGCCCTGGTCGGCGCGGCCCTGGCCGACGGGCACGGGACGGCTTCCGCGTCGGCGCCGGGCCAGGAGCGCCCGGAGGCGAGCGGGCGCATCACCCCGCCCCGAGCCGAAGGGCGCGCCGGCGCCGAAAGCGAGGAGCGCGGGAGCGACGGAGGAGCGACGGAGCGACGACCGTCGGCGCCGGGCCAGGAGCGCCCGGAGGCGAGCGGGCGAATCACAGCCGCCGCCGAGGCCTTCGACGCCGTCTACGACGCCTTCCCCGGCGAGGCCGCCCCCAAGCTGGCCCTCGCCATCTGCGCCGAACTGCTCGGCGACGGCGGCGACGCGGCCGAGTTCTACCGGCTGGTGTGGGCCACCGACCACGCCTACCTGAGCGCCGCCTTCGGGCTGGCCCGGGTCCGGCTGGCCGAGGAGGACCGGGCCGGCGCGGTCCGCGTCCTGGAGACCGTCCCGGCCACCTCCAGCCAGTACACCGCCGCCCGGATCGCCGCCGTCCGGGCCCGGCTGCGCGAGCGCCGGCCCACCGACGACCTGGCCGCCGACCTCGGCGCGAGCTCCGCGCAGCTGACCGCGCTGCGGCTGGACGCCCGCCGCCGCGAGGAGCTCGCCGTCGAGGTGCTCGACGCGGCGCTCGGCTGGGTCGGCGCCGAGGCGGCCGCCGGCCGGCGGGCCACCGACCTGGTGGTACTGGGACGTCCCGCACAGGAGCGGGAACTGCGCTTCGCCCTGGAGCAGTCCTACCGGGTACTCGCCCGGTTGGCCGACCGGGCGGAGACCAGGATCGAGATGGTGGAACGGGCCAACCGTGCCCGTCCCAGGACGTGGGTGTAGCAGATGCCGCAGCAGACCGAGTGCCCGAGCTGTTCGGAGCCGATGGACCCGGAGGACGCCTACTGCGGCTCCTGCGGCACCGGCCGGGACGGCCGGGCGGCCCCCGGCGCGATGCCGTCGAGCTGGGCCGCCGCGCACGGCGAGGCCGTACCGTCGCCGCGCGGGCCGGTCTGCGTGCACTGCGCGCAGCCGCGGGTCACCGCGGACGGGTACTGCGAGGGCTGCGGCGGCGCCCAGCCGCGCCCGCGCGACCACATGGAGAAGTCGCTCGGCGGTGTCGCCGGGGTCAGCGACCGCGGCGTGCGCCACCACCGCAACGAGGACTCCTTCACCGTCGCCGCGACCTCGCTGCCCGGCGGCGAGCCGGTCGTGGTCGCCGTGGTGTGCGACGGCGTCTCCTCCTCCGACCGCCCGGACGAGGCCTCGGAGACCGCCGTGGACGCCGCCTCCGAGTCGCTGCTGACCGCGCTGGAGGCCGGCCAGGACCCGAACCGGGCGATGCGCCAGGCCATCGCCGACGCCGCCCGGGCCGTCGCCGACCTCGCCACCGACGGCGCCGGCCCCACCCGGCCCGACCTCAACGCGCCCGCCTGCACCTACGTCAGCGCGATAGCCGCGGGCGGCCGGGTCACCATCGGGTGGGTCGGCGACACCCGGGCGTACTGGATCCCGGACGACCGCGCCGCCGCCGAGCCGTTCCGGCTCACCCAGGACGACTCCTGGGCGGCCCGGATGGTCGAGGCCGGGCTGATGGGCGAGGCCGAGGCCTACGCCGACCCGCGCGCGCACGCGATCACCGGCTGGCTCGGCGCCGACGCCGAGGAGGTCGTGCCGCACACCCTCGACTTCACCCCGCACGTCCCCGGGGTGGTGCTGATCTGCACCGACGGGCTGTGGAACTACGCCGAGGCGGCCACCGACCTGGCGTACTACGTGCGCCCGGACGCCCGCACCGAGCCGCTCGCCACGGCGCAGACCCTGGTGAAGTTCGCGGTCGCGGCCGGCGGCCACGACAACATCACCGTCGCCGTGCTGCCGATCGACCCGCCGACCGCCGCCGTCGAGGAGGCCGAGCAGAGCCCGACCGCGCTGGACCTGCCGGTGATCGTCCCCCGGCCCGCCGGTCCGCCGGCCGCGGAGGAGGAGGACCACGAGCCGACCCTGCCGGACATCCCGGTGATCGGCTCCCCCGCCGCCCCGCTGCCCCCGGCCCCGCCCGTCCCGCCGACGGCTCCCGCCGTACCGCCCGTCCCGCCGGCCGCCCCGCCCGCCGCACCGTCCGCACCGCCCGTCCCGCCGCAGCCGCCGCACCCGCCGACGGC
>NZ_JBEXJK010000375.1:7389-7995 GCF_040609095.1 Kitasatospora sp. NPDC004799 | reverse complement strand
GGCGGGGGGGGGGGCCCCGGCGGCGGGGCCCCGCACTTGGTTCGGGCCCGCACCCTTCCGACTGTGGAGCGCCAGGCCCGGGTTGCACGGACTCTTCCTACTGAAAGTAGGACGTGCTCTGGTAGCACCGCTGACGCCTGACAAGGAATCATCTCCCTTGCGACGTGGTGAACATTAGCAGCTCAGGAGCCATGTACTGAAATCGGGCCCGGGTGCACGAGGGTCGCGGCCATCATGGTCCGGCCCGGTGGCTCCGATGGTCACCGGCGACTTGTCACACTCCTGCCGATGGCAGACGGAGGGGCGGATGAAAGAGCACGAGGCCGGGGCGGGCACGGGCCCGGCGGAGTCGGCCGAGCAGGTGCTGACGGTGGAGTTCGAGCCGGCCGGGAAATGGGGCCGGGTCCGTGCTTCGGCGCCGGATTCCTCGCGGGCCCACGCGACGGCACGGATCGTGGTCATCGCGCTGGCGGTCGCATTCCTGGGCAGGGAATGGAGGCTGGCGTTGTCGGCCCGGGCGGCCTGAGCCGGGGAATGCGGAAGGGTGCGGCGCCGGGGGGGGGGGCGGGGCCCTACGGGGGGGGGGCCCCGGCCGGGGGGGTCCGG
>NZ_JBEXJK010000375.1:0-7379 GCF_040609095.1 Kitasatospora sp. NPDC004799 | reverse complement strand
GGGCGCCCGCCCCGGGCGATTGCCCAGGGGCCCGCCCCGTGGGGGGGGCCCGCACCCTTCCGGTTGGAGCGCCAGGCCCGGGTTGCACGGACTCTTCCTACTGAAAGTAGGACGTGCTCTGGTAGCACCGCTGACGCCTGACGAGGAATCATCTCCCTCGCGACGAAGAGAAGATTAGCAGCTCAACGACGGTGTGCCGAATCGGGCCCGTGGCGGCGGGGCCGGCGGGCGCTCAGGGGGTGACGGCGTATTCGGTGAACCCGCCGCAGGCCTGGAACCCGAGGCGGCGGTAGACGGGCTCGCCGTCCTCGGAGGCCTGGAGGACGGCCGTGCGGTAGCCCGCGTCGTAGGCCGTGTGCAGGGTGGCCGCGGTGATGGCGCCGCCGTAGCCGCGGCGGCGTTCGGTGGCGAGGGTCGCGATGTTGTAGATCCCGGCGACGCCCGCGAAGAGGAAGACCTCGGCCGAGCAGACCGGTCGTCCGGCCGCGTAGCCGACGAGGTAGCGCGCGGGGCAGTCGGGCGCCAGGGCCCAGGTGGCCGCGTCGGCGTAGAAGCGGCGGACGGTGGCGGCCGGCGGGTCCCAGTTCGCGGCCAGGATCATCGCGTAGTCGGCGAGTTGCTCGGGAGTCGTCACCGGGCGGATGTCCAGGCCCTCGGCGAAGGGCTTCGGGAGGTCGGTGTTCAGGTCCATCCACATGCCGGTCTCGGTCTCGGACGGTTCGAGGCCGGCGGCAGTCAGGTGGGTGGCGAGGTCCGGGGGAGTGGTGGCGGGGCCGACCCACCAGGAGAAGGGGCGGCCGGTCCCGGCGAGCGCACGGACCGTTTCTGTGACCCGGGTCGGGGCGGTGTCGTCGGTGAACCGCGCTGCGGCGATGAGGTTGAAGGTGTCGTCGTCGAGCCCGCTGTCGGCGATGACGAGATCGGCGGTCTCGGTGACGGTCGCGTGCGGCAGGTGGCGGTGCAGGTGGGAGGCGCGTTCGGCGAGGTTTCGCTCCATCCGGTCAAGTAGTGGAGCGGATTCTTCGGGCACGGTGGGTGTCGGGTCGTCCATCCCGGCAGGCTCTCATTCGGCGCGGGGTTCGCCCAGTGAATAAACGGAAGAGTCCGGCACCTGGGGAGGTGCCGGACTCTTCCGGTTGGAGCGCCAGGCCCGGGTTGCACGGACTCTTCCTACTGAAAGTAGGACGTGCTCTGGTAGCACCGCTGACGCCTGGCGAGAGATCGTCTCTCTCGCGACATCAGGAACACTAGCAGGTCAGCGCCCGTGCGCCGAATCGGGTGTCAGACGGCGAACTCGCCCGCGCGGATGGCGGACAGAAGATCGCGCCACTCGCTGACATCGAGTTGGGCGATGGCGTCAGGCCGAAGGCTGCTGCGGACGTAGACGGCGTCGGAGGTGATGGATACCTCCGGGCAGTTGCCTGCGTTGGAGCATGCGCTGGGCCGAATCCAGGAGCGGTTCTCCATCGGCTATATCTCCTTCTTGATCTTCGCGATCAGATCGCGGGATTCCCCAACCGAAAGAGATCTGTCGGCCATCTGCTCAACGACCGCGCGATACTCCTCCAGATGCTCAGTTCGATGGAGGAAGATCGGTCCCTCCATGGAGTCGTAACTGACGGTGTCGAGCCTGGGTACGGGCCCGTTCGCGTAGTAGATGGCTTGGCCAGGTCCCTTGAAGCCTCCAGCCGCGAAGCTGATCACTCGAAGCGTGACGTGTGGCAACTGGGACAACTCCAGCATCCAATCCAGTTGTTCCCGCGCCACGTCGCGTCCGCCGAACTGCATGCGGAGAGCGGCCTCGTGGACGATCGCCGTGTACGGATGGGTGCCTTTCGCCATCAGCATCTCGGATCGCAGCATCCGTTGCTCAACACGTGTCTCCACGACTCGCGGAGTCAGCTGGACCTGATTGTTCTGAAAGATGGCGCGGCTGTAGCGCTCCGATTGCATGGGGCCTGGCGGGTGGCAGATCTGGTAGGAGTACATGCCCTTTGCATGATGCTCGAACTCGCAGATGTCGAGAAGGCCCTGCGGAACGAAGCCTCGATACTCGTCCCACCAACCCTTGTGCCGTTCCTCGGCGATGGCGGCGAGCGCCTCGACGTACGCGGCATCGGCCTCACCGAAGGCCTCGGCGAGCGTGCGGACGCGCTCGGCCGTGATCGGGTAGTGCCCCTTCTCAACCTGAGTGATCTTCGTTCGATCCAGCCCGAAGACCGCTGCTGCTTGGGCAGTTGTCTGGCCGGCGGCGTCTCGCATCTTCCGTAGCTCGATGCCCAACCGTGCCTGCCGGGCCGTTGGGGTTGTACGTGGTGGCATAGCCCAAGCATCTACGCCGACCCGCAAATGGTCCAGCGGCTACCGGTGGACCATGTTTCTGGATGTGGTGGCACATGTGAGTCTCGATGCTCTACAGTCTGTGATGCACCGATCACCGAACGGATCGTCAGTAACGCCGCTCGGGCACCGCAGAACACCCATGTCCAGTGGGTTCGTTCACGGCGACGCATCCGCCGGTCTCACCCATCCCCCTCCGGGAGACGCTGTGCGAAACCTCAACTCCCCCTCCCTCACCCTCTCCCGCGACGCCCTCCGGGACGGGATGACCAGCGCCGGCTGGCCGCCCTCCCTCATCGCGGACGCGGAACTCGCCATGGTCGAACTCATCGTCAACGCCTGGCGGCACGGCGAGACCACCTCGCCCGTCATCCTCATCCACCACCGTGGCAACGTCCTCCGGGTCGCCGTCTCCGACCGCAGCCCGCTCTGCCCGAAGCAGGGTCCTCTTGCCCTCCTCTCCGAGACCGGCCGCGGCCTCCAGCTCGTCGCCGGCCTCACCCACCGCTGGGGCGTCGACCCCCAACAGCTCGGCAAGACCGTCTGGTTCGAGCTGCAGCAGGACGGTGTCGTGTGAGCGCCCACCACCCCATCCACCCCGCCGACCCGGCGCTCCTCCACCTCACCCCGCGCGAGATCACCGAACTGATCGTGGAACTCCGCACCGAGGGCCGCGAGTTCGGTCTCCTCTGGCCGTCCGCCTCCCCGGGTGACCTCAACCTCCACGGCCGCCGCCTGGTCGACATCGGCAACGTCCCGGCGAGCACCCTGATCAACCTCCTCGCGCTCCTGCGCGAGTTCAAGCGCCGTCGCGACGTCCCCGGGCGGACGTGACCTGAATCGTCACGTCCGACGGGTCACCGACCGCTCAGCCCAGGGCGCTCAGGTCGAGCCGCCAGTCGTTGGACTGCTGCCAGGTGCCCTTGGGGTACTCGAAAGAGTCCGTGCCGACCAGCTCGAACCCGGCCTTGCGGCACACCGCGTTCGACGCCGCATGGTCCACATGCGGGAACGCGTGCAGGTGCCGCCGCGTGCCACGCACCGCCGCTCGGGCCGCAACCAACCGCAGGGCTTCGGCGGCGTATCCGCGACCGCCGAACTCCGGGAAGATCCCGTATCCGGTCTCGTACACCTCCTCACCGCCCCACTCCCGCTCCCAGTACCCGATCGAACCGATCGCCTCGTCACCGAGGCGGACGAGCAGCATCTCGCCGCCGTCAAGGCTCAGGTAGCGCTGATGGCGGTCGACGATCGCCTGCTCGGTCTCAGGCCCCCCGAGATGCTCGGTCATCCCGGGGGTGTTCTGGCGGTGCAGGACCGCCAGACCTGCGTCGGACCATGGTTCGAGGCGAAGAGTGTTCATGGCGCGGACCATACGTTCCGCCACCGACATAGTCGCCCGCCGGGGCCAGGACTCAGGCCGCGATCGCCGCGTACGCGTTGAACCGCAGGTACAGCCCGATGTCCGCCGGCACTCCGGGTGCGATCGTCCGGTAGCTGCACAGCTCCTGCACCCCGGTGTCGCCCTCCGGCAGCCCCGCCGTCAGCCGGCCGATCACCTCGGCGTGCGGGAGCGGGTCGACGCCCTCGATCCGCATCAGCTCCGCGATGCGCGCGGCCGCCTCGGCGTCGCTGCGGGCGTTGCCGGGCAGCCGCAGGTAGACGTTGGCCTCCTCCGGGCCCGTCGCGCCCTCCCGGAAGGCCAGGCAGGTCATCGGCTCGTTGTCCACGATCCCGCAGTCCCGCCCGTAGACGACGGCGCGAGCGCGTGCTGCCCGCGCCGGGTCGTGGCGGTGCGACAGTGCGGCCACCGTGTCCAACTCGTCCATCTTCATGGGGAGGTGGCGGAAGTAGACCTTCACCCGGGACCGGCTCCCGCCGTCCAGGTCGAGGGCGAAGAACTCCAGCTCGTGCCCTCGCCGGGCGAGGTCCGCGCACTGGCGCCGCACCGGCGCCCAGGCCTCCGCCAGGCCCAACCGGTCCATGGCCTCCGCCATGACCTCGTACGTGCGGTCCGCCCCGTGCGCCTGCGGGTTGAGATAGACCTTGTAGTGCGGCCGCTCACCCGGCTGCCAGGCCAGGGAGTGCCAGATGGTGGGGCGGTAGCGGTCGGGATCGGCCGTGACGAACAGGTCCTCGACCCGGAGGTACCGCTCGATGCTCGTCCCCGGCCGGTCGGCGAGCCGCCGGGTCAGCTCCCGGCCGGCCTCCTGGCAGCCGAGCGGGGTGCGAGCGGGGCCGAGCGACTCGAACAGGATGCGGACCTCCGGGCGCCCCGCCTTCCAGCTCACGGAGAGCTCGGCGGGGAAGCCGTCGGCCGAGACGAACGACGGCGGATCGCACTGCGTGCCGACGGTCCGCGCGCCCCACGGGCTGAGCACGTCCCGCAACTCCCGCAGCACGGCCGCCGTCTCGACCTCGTCGATCCCGAGGCCCTCGCAGACGGCGGTCCACTTCTCCGCCAGGAACTGCCCGAACGTGCTGTCCGGAGCCTGGAAGGGGCCCAGGGCGGGATCGGCCGCGCGGAGTCGCGGGCTGATCACTGGTTGGGCTCGTTGGCCTGCACGACGTCGCCCTGGTTCGGCTCGTTGAACTGCACGACGACGCCCTGGTTGGGCTCGTTGGCCCGAATGACCACGTCCTGGTTGGGCTCGTTCGCCGGGGCGACGCCCTGGTTGGGCTCGTTGAACTGCACGACGACGCCCTGGTTGGGCTCGTTGGCCTGGACGACGCCGTTCTGGTTGGGCTCGTTCAGCTGGACGGTCGTGCCGCCCAGCAGGGCCGCACCGGCGGCGATGCCAACTGCCCACGCTGCCAGAACCTTGCGCATCATTGCCTCTCCCCCTGATCGATGATCAGATTGATCATAGCCATACGGCTTGCGCTAAAGGTATGTATCTTTCGAACGCATATTTGGTCCGCTCCGCCCCTGCCCTCACCGCGCAACCCCGGGAGTCGCCATGTCCGCACCGCAGGCACCGCAGCAGCCCGCCGACCCGTACGCGGCGACCGGCGTCGTGGGCCCGGCCCCGGAGGGTGTCACCCTGCCGCTGCCGCCGGTCTTCGACTCGGTGGAGGAGGAGCGCCGGTACCGCAAGGAGCAACTGGCCGCCGGGTTCCGCCTGTTCGGCCGGTTCGGCTTCTCGGAGGGCGTCGCCGGGCACATCACCGTCCGCGACCCGGAGAACCCGGGCTGGTTCTGGGTGAACCCGTTCGGCATGAGCTTCAACCAGATCAAGGCCTCCGACCTGATCCTGGTCGACCACGAGGGCACCCTGCTGCACGGCAACCGGCCGGTGAACCGCGCCGCGTTCGCGATCCACTCCCAGGTGCACGCCGCCCGCCCGGACGCGATCGCCGCCGCCCACTCGCACTCCCTCCACGGCAAGGCCTTCTCCAGCCTCGGCATCCCGCTCGACCCGATCACCCAGGACGCCTGCGTCTTCTTCGAGGACCACGGGCTGTACAGCGACTACCGGGGCGTCGTGACCGAGACCGAGGAGGGCAAGCGGGTGGCCGCCGCGCTGGCCGGGTACAAGGCGGTGATCCTGCAGAACCACGGTCTGCTGACGGTCGGCCAGTCGGTGGCCGAGGCGGTCTGGTGGTTCGTGACCATGGAGCGCTCCTGCCAGGCGCAGCTGCTCGCGATGGCGGCCGGCACCCCCAAGCTGATCGACCGGGAGACCGCGCTGATCACCCGCGACCAGATCGGGACGCCGCTGGCCGGCTGGTTCCAGGCCCGCCCGCTGTGGGACCAGATCACCCTGTCCGACCCCGACCTCTTCGACTGACCGGTCCCTGTTCGGCCGGTCCCCGTTCGACCGGTCCCCGTTCCCCGTCCGTTCGAGCCCCCGTCCGTCCGCGCCCCGGCCCCCTCCCTGGAGCAGCCCGTGTCCACCGCCCCCGCCCCGCGCAGGCTCCGGATCGCCGTGTTCGGCGCCGGGTCCATCGGCTGCCACCTCGGCGGCATGCTCGCCTCGACCGCCGAGGTCACCCTGATCGGCCGCCCGGCGGCGATGGCGGCGATCGACGCGGAGGGGCTGACCCTCACCGGCCCGGGGGAGGCCCGCCGCGAGACCGGGGAGGCGGTCGCCGCCGCCGATCCGAAGGCCGTGGCCGGGGCCGACTACGTCCTGGTCACGGTGAAGTCCGCCGACACCGTGACCGCCGCCCGGGAACTCGCCCCGCACCTCGGCCCCGACACGGTGGTGGTGAGCTTCCAGAACGGCCTGCGCAACGCGGAGGAGCTGGCCGCCGCGCTGCCGTCCCACCGGGTGCTGGCCGGCATGGTGCCGTACAACGTGGTGCGGACCGGCCCCGCCGCTTTCCACCAGGGCAGCGGCGGCTCGCTGATGCTGGCCGAGGAGGAGGGCGCGGGCGCCCTCGCGGACGCGGCCCGGGCGAGCGGTCTGCTGCTGGAGCTGCGGCCGGACATGCCGGCCGTCCTGGCGGCGAAGCTGCTGATGAACCTCAACAACGCGGTCAACGCGCTCTCCGGGCTGCCGCTGCGCGAGCAGGTCGGGCAGCTGGCGTACCGGCAGTGCGTGGCGCGGTGCCAGCGGGAGGCGCTGGCGGTGTTCCAGGCCGCCGGGGCGGCACCGGCCCAGCTCGGGCCGGTGCCGCCGGAGGTGATGCCGCAGGTGCTGGAGCTGTCGGACGAGCAGTTCCACGAGCTGGCGGGGGCCAGCCTGCAGATCGACGCCACCGCCCGCTCCTCGATGTGGGAGGACCTCCAGCGGGGCCGGCCCACCGAGATCGACTCGCTCCAGGGCGAGGTGGTCGCCCTCGCCGAGCGCCACGGCCTCACCGCCCCCGCCAACGCCCGGCTGATCGCCCTCGTCCGCGAGGCCGAGGCGGCCGCCCCGGGCACCGCCCCGCACTGGTCCGGCCCCGCCCTCCTCGCCGAGGTGACCGCGGCCGGCTGACGCCCCGGGGGAGTGCGCCTCGCGCACAGGAAGTCGACCACCCGGAACGCGGCGGTGACCACGGAACCCGGGTCCGCCGGGACCTCCTCGGCCGTCACGTCCAGCCGGCCGCCG